>JBHJNX010000001.1:0-6471 GCA_050330335.1 Pleurocapsa sp.
GATCGAGAAGAATTTACAGCACAATTAGCTCGCTCTCATCCTACTTTACCCATTTGGGTTTCTACAGGTAGTCCCCCTCAGATGACTCGTGAGATATTCAAACAAGCTGGTATTCTAGATAGAGAATTTTATTTAGACCGTCGCGCTACAGATACGGTGACAAATTTTACTACTTTAGTAGCAGATTTTAAAACAAGAAATTTCCAGCATATTTATCTAATTACTTCTGATTTTCATATGCTTAGAGCCAAAGCGATCGCTTTTGTAGTTTTAGGTAGTCAGGGGATTACTATCACTCCTCTTAGCGTGCCATCAAAGCAATCATCAGAACCGAAAATCAAAATCGTTAGAGATGTCGCAAGAGCTTTTCTTTGGATATTTACCAAACGTACCGGCTCAAGCTTAAATAATCTAGATTTTCAGTAAACTAACATTAAGAATTTATTGAATATCTCATAATAAAAACTAAATGACATCTACCGACACTACAATACAAGCGATCGCCAGAGAACTAGAAGGAATGGAAATTACCAGCGATCGCGATCGCCTTAAAAAGCTATCTTTAGATTACTATCACTTTAGTCCGGTCTTATCAGCACAATTACCAGATAAACGAGGTAACTTAGCGGTTTTTCCTACTACAGAAGCCGAAGTTATTACGGTAGCTACATCTTGCGTCAGACATAAAATTCCTCTCACTGTTAGGGGTGCAGGTACGGGTAATTATGGTCAATGTATTCCCCTTGAAGGTGGCATAATTCTCGATCTCACTAAAATGAATCAGATTCGCAGCTTACAATCGGGAATAGCTATAGTCGAACCTGGGATAAAAATGGCGGCTTTTGACAGAGAAGCACGAAAAATTGGTTGGGAACTAAGGATGTGTCCTTCTACCTATCGTACCGCGACTATTGGTGGGTTTATCGGTGGTGGAAGCGTGGGAATGGGTTCAATTAACTACGGACAAATTAAAGACCGGGGTAATTTACGTCGCGTGCGCTTAGTTACTGCCGAAGAAGAACCCCAAGTTATAGAATTAAAGGGAGATGAAGTACAAAACGTCCTTCATGCCTATGGTACGACCGGAATTATTACCGAACTAGAAATCCCCCTCGCACCTACTTATCCCTGGGGAGAAATTATTGTTACCTTCGATGAGTTTATGACCGCCGCCAGATTTGGTCAAACTCTGGCAGATAGTAATGGTATTGTCAAAAAATTAATTAGCATCCACAGCGCACCCATATCTTCTTACTTTACTGCCTTACATCCTTATTTACCCCAAGGCAAACACTGTGCATTATTGATGGTATCGGAATACGATCAGCAACCCCTAGAAGATTTAATTGCAGAATATCGAGGAGAAATTGTTTACAGTAAAAATGCATTTGAAGCTAGCAAAGGAACGAGTATCCTAGAATTTGCTTGGAATCATACTACCCTTCACGCTCGCAATATCGACCCCAACTTAACTTATTTGCAGACTTTTTACATGACTCTAAACAGGGTCGAACAAATGTACAGTTATTTTGGCGATGAAGTAATGATCCATTTAGAATTCCTTCGTGCTGGCAGTCAAGCTGTACCTGCGGGTTTACAGTTGGTTCGTTACACTACAGCAGAGAGATTAAACGAAATCATTCGCTATCACGAGGAACATGGAGCATTTATCGCCAATCCTCATGTTTATACCATAGAAGATGGGGGAGACAGACAGATAGACCACGATAAAGTTGCCTTCAAAAAACGGGTAGACCCTTACGGTTTGTTAAATCCAGGAAAAATGCGCGGCTTTCAAGCTTGAACCACTGACAAAAGAAGGAATACCTGCGAGTAACTCGATTAACTGCCGATACAATCTGGCAATTAAAGGAGGGGCATAATACTGACAAAATATTGCCGAACCAATTCCTAAAGGTGCAGCCAACAGTACCGCACCCAGAGTTACTAACAGACTTGCCCACAGCATCGGCATCAGGTTATACAAGCCTTCGACAGTATGCCAAGAGCGATCGCTAACAAAACGCCACCAGCCTACTTGTTGCAATACTGGTAGTGCTTCGAGGAAAATGTTCTGCTTCAAATCTTTTACCAATTTCTGCTGCTATGGGTACTAATGTACTACAACCAGTTAAAATCTAGTACACTGAAATGCTGTAAAATTAAACTTGAGAAACAGCAACAGGGCTAACCTCTCTAGAGCGATTAAATAAAATCCGAGGTTTGAGCAAAATTTTCAATAGCAGTAAGAGAGATTGAAACTCCCCTGGACTACAACGATGCTTCCATTGACCAGGACGACAAAATAACATTTCCACTAACTGCCGATAGTTTTCTAAACTCATTTCTTCAAAACGTATTTGCAAGGTTGGAAAATCACCACTAGAGTCGGTGCGAATAATTTGCCCGACTAATTCTAACCCTGACTCTAGAATTTCTAGCTTAACTGGCAGGGTTGCTCCTGAAGTAATACCAGGAATTCCTCTTTCGGTTAATTCTACTCGAATGCCCGCTTCAGAAATTAATGTTGTTATACCCCAAAACTCGCGCCCGTTAACAGAGAGCTTAATTGAGCGTCTCAAAGTAAACCATTCATGCAAATCTGGTTTGGGAGCATCGAGTAAAATCAACAGTGCTATACCGATTGTGATTAAGTTGTAAGCACTCCAAATCCAACCCATACCTAACCCTTTAAAATGCTGCATTATTTCTGGTGCGGTAGCTTGCTGATTAAATTTAATCAGACAAGTTCCCAGATTTTCCCAGAAACTAATAGTTGTCAGGATAAATAAAAATATCAAAGGTAAAGCCAACCGCCAATTAAAGGAAAAGCGATCGCTTTTTGTCCCCTTGGGAGTTACTTTAAAACCTTTGGTAAAAGGATTGAACATCACCTGAATTACTGTAATTGCTAAGGGGAAAGCCAGTGCTAATGAGTAAATTTCTGAGAGTAACGCCGAACGGGAACGGTGATTTAACCAAGAAAATACCATCAATTGCACTACATAATAAGGCAGTAAAAAATAAAGAACTTCTGAAAAGGTGGCGCGGAGGGGAATAACTCCCAAAAAAGTATATGCCAAAGGGACGATTAAAAAGCCTATACGGGCAATACTGGTAAACCAGTGTAGCAATCCTTCCAAATGGGCTAATCGCTGTATCGGACTCAATCCGCGAATGGTTAGAGGATTAGACTCAATAAAAAATGCCTGTAAAGTACCTCGCGCCCAGCGCAATCGTTGAGTAGCATGAGCAGTAATATTTTCAGCAGCTAAACCCGCACTTAATTTTTCATTGAGATAAATCAAGCGATAGCCGTAAGCAGATAGACGAATGCCCGTGAAATAATCCTCGCTTAAAGATTCTGTGACAAAACCTCCTACTGACTCTAAAGCACTCCGCCTGACAACAAAAGATGTTCCCGCACAAACCACACTACCTGCTGCATCTTTAATCGGCTCGATTTGTCGATAAAATACTTCTTCTTCTGGTGTAACCACATTTTCTAAGCCTAAATTTCGGGCAATAGGGTCGGCATTATAAAAACTTTGGGGAGTTTGAACTAGGGCGACGTTTTGATCTTGAAAAAAGCCCAGAGTCCGCAGGAGAAAGTTTTTGGTGGGAATAAAATCGGCATCGAAGACAACGATCAGTTCTCCCTCAGTTTGAGTTAAGGCATGATTTAAATTTCCTGCTTTAGCATGATTATTGTCAAAGCGAGTAATGTATTCGCATCCCAGTTCCAGAGCGAGTTTTTCCATCTGCGATCGCCTGGTATCGTCCAGTAGATAAATTTTTTTGCGCTCATGAACTAGAGCTTGGCAGCCAATAATCGTGCGTCTTAAGATAAATTCTGGTTCATCATAGGTAGGAATCAAAATATCGACCGATGGGTTAAATGTGCCAGTCGAGACTGCTTCAGCCATTCGGTTAGCTTCGCCACGACGATCTTTGACCCTCAGCATTAAAAATAATTGAATACTGCCACTGATTAACACCAACATTTCTAGGCAAAATAAACCCAGACTAAAAACACCATCTAAAGGAGTATCCAAATTTAAAGTAGAACGAGTGCGCCAGAGAATGTAGCGAATCAGTAAAGTCAATAAAGCTACTACTACGATAGTCCGCGACCATCTTTGAGGTTGGGGAGAAACTTTCATCACCACCAAGGCAAATAAAGCCAGTGCCACTGTTGGGAAAAGTAAATAGTTACTCGTTACCATCGGCACTTCCAACCACCAAGGAGGGGTTTTTTGCAGCATCTGAAGTTGGGCAAGAATATGTCCGATTGTGCCATTACCCGCAAACCAACCAGCTACAATTAGACCAGTCACAAAGATAATGGCTAGCATAACCAGCGTTGCTAATCGGACTGGAAATTTTTTTGAATTACTAAGATTGCGATGCTTTAAACTTAAAAAATTAGACCGTGAATTAGGCATTGTTTTCTACAAGACTTTAATTATCCCAAAAGCATAGATGCTAATACAAAAAATAGACAAGAGAATTCCACCCAAACCCAGATAAGGTTGATGATTTAATTATCTCAACCATCGAGACAATAGCACTGAGTGCAGAAGACCCAAACAGGGGAATTTTATGTGACAATTGAGATTTAGAATGAAATATCTTCAGGGGAAAGTAGCATTAGTTACAGGAGCAACTAGGGGGCTTGGCAGGGGAATTGCTATTGGTTTGGGAGAAGCTGGCGCAACAGTATATATTACGGGTCGTACTTTAACAAGTTCTGAAGATAATAGTGTTGGGGGAAGTCTGCAAGAAACCCAACAGGCAGTGGAAGAAGCCGGTGGTGTTTGTATTCCCGTCCAGGTAGATCATAGTGATGATGAACAAATCAAACAATTGTGCGATCGCATTGCAGCAGAACAAAACGGACAATTAGATTTATTGGTCAATAATGTTTTTTCGGGAGTCACCGCTTTAAGAGAAGCTTATGGTAAATCTTTTTGGGAATTAGAACCTAGTTTATGGGATCAGGTAAACCAGGTTGGGTTACGCAGTCACTATATTACCAGCATTTATGCCGCTCGATTGATGACCCAAAGACGACAGGGATTGATTTGTACCCTATCATCTTGGGGGGGGATGTCATATATTTTTGGTGTGGCATATGGTGTGGGAAAATCAGCTTGCGATCGCCTGGCAGCAGATCTGGCAGTAGAATTAAAATCATATAACGTGGCATCAATCTCAGTCTGGCCCGGTATCGTAGGAACAGAACATATTGCTGATTTTGCCAAACAAAGCGAAGCTAGTTCTGTATTTGCTGATGGTTATAACTGGGAAACACCTTTACTTACGGGTCGAGTCATTGCCGCCTTGGCAGCAGAACCTAAAATTATACAGTATACGGGTAAGGTAAGAATCATTGCCGAACTAGCAAAATATTATCGATTAGTAGATCGAGATGGTAATCTGCCCGTATCTTTGCGTTCGTTAAAATTTATCTTACCGTTTACCGTTCCCCCACTAAGAAAATATGTGTGGTTAATACCTGATTTTAAAATACCTTGGATTTTATTACTGGCTAAAATGTTGCAATCTCCGAAATTTAAATGATGTTATTAATTGTTGTTGATCGAAACAAATACTATGGTTGATCGCAAACGAACCGTATCGATGGGGGCTACTTTGGCGATCGCTTTGTGCAAAAAAATTGTCCATCTACTGAATTTTTCTAGACTTTTATAAATTCCTGTATATTTAGTTAAATCTCCAGTAAATTTTACAATGAAGCCTCTAAAAAAATTTTGTTTGTGCCTTGGCGATCAAGAAATGATGCCGACAGCGTTAAAGGTTTCCGCCCTGGTTGGCTCGATTTTATTTACCATCAATCATGGTTCGGCACTAATTAAAGGTCAGATGAGTCGAGATCGCTGGCTTTCTGGTGGTTTAACCTATATAGTTCCTTATTGTGTTAGCATTCACGGTCAATACACGAGTCGAAGCAGAAAGCATTAAAGCAAAGTATAGTTTTCGGTATTACCGAGCCTGAGTAAGATAGTAGATGATATTTCTATTTCTGCTTGTATATTAGCTTTAGCTGATAATTCTAATTTGTGATAAAAATAATTTGTTTCATTATCATTAGCTTGAGGATGATAGACATAATCGTGAAACCAAGCGGCCAATTGTATGACCACAAAGCGATCGCTTGTATGTTTAATTTCTTCAAGATGATTTAAAATATCGTGAATATGTTCTAAATTGTGATAGTATCTTGCAGAATTAGCATAAGTATTAACTAAATCGATAAAAACTACTTTACCCAATCCATCGTTTAGTTTTAACGTCGATGATAAACTATTCCACTTTGCTATTACCTCCGATCGGACCAAACATGGCAACCCTAAGTATTACCGAAAATATGAAGTCAAACTAGCCAAGAAACAAAAACAACTTAGCCGAAAGCAGAAAGGTTCTAGTAATCGCCACAAAGGGCGGATT
>JBHJNX010000002.1:0-4192 GCA_050330335.1 Pleurocapsa sp.
CTTCACCAATATAAGCCAGCCATTTTTCAAAATCTCCTCTCAATAAATAATTGGAACTCTCATCGGGAAATTGACGACATAGCTCGATCAAATCTTGGACATTGTAAGCTACTTGACCATCAGCAAATACGAATGGTTCACTCATGAGATTAGTACTCCTATCAATAATTTATTTTCATCTTGACATAATCAGCAACGCCGTTTTTTTCAGAATTGATCGGCAGCTAAGAATTTAACTTGCAATGGGGTTCTATTGGTACTTTAAAAAAATTGTCCATCTACTGATTAAGAATCGATTAAGAGTTGCTGAAGTATTCATTAGGCTGACACAGCCGAGCAATTTTAGTGTATATGTGTTGGTAGGAACAATTAACAATATCTCTTTATGTTATCTCTAGAAATCGCTCAAACTCCTTCTGAATCTGAGTTAGCGCAAAAAAATCGTATTTTACTTGTAGAAGATGAAGGACTAATTGCAGATATGATTGTAATCGCCTTAGAAGAAGAAGGTTATGAGGTACAATTAGCCAGCGATGGACGTACTGCTTTAAATATGATGCAGAGCATCGATCCTGCTGGCATCAAAATTATTCCAGATTTAATTATTTTGGACTTGATGCTACCAGAGGTAAACGGATTGGATATCTGTCGCTTATTGCGCTATCAAGGAGATATTACACCCATTTTAATTATTAGTGCCAAAAGTACGGAAACAGACCGTGTTTTAGGGCTAGAAGTAGGTGCTGATGATTATTTAACCAAACCTTTCAGTATGCGAGAATTGGTAGCTCGTTGTCGTGCTTTATTGCGCCGTCAGCGATATACTAGTAGCTCATCTGCCACACCAGTACAAAAATATAAAGATGTTAACTTATATCCCCAAGAGTGCAGGGTGACAGTACGGGGAATGGAAGTCAATTTATCTCCCAAGGAGTTTAAGTTACTAGAATTATTTATGAGTTATCCTCGTCGAGTTTGGTCACGAGAACAATTAATCGAACAAGTCTGGGGTCCAGATTTCTTAGGAGATACTAAAACAGTAGACGTTCATATTCGTTGGCTGAGAGAAAAACTAGAAATAGAACCCAGTCAACCAGAATATTTGATTACTGTGCGCGGTTTTGGTTATCGTTTTGGGTAATAAATGGGTGAAAAATAACCAAGGACAAAGAACAAAAGACAAAGAACTATTTAAAAATTAATCGATCGCCATTTTTTTTTGGGGTTGATTTACTTTGTTTAATGAGGCTTTAACGAATCCTAAAAATAGGGGATGGGGTTTATTAGGGCGAGAACGAAATTCAGGATGAAATTGAGTAGCAATAAAGAAAGGATGACTGGGAAATTCAATAATTTCTACCAACCTGCCATCAGGAGATGTACCGCTAATTTCATAGCCGGTTTCTAATAACAAATTGCGATAGGCATTATTAAATTCGTAACGATGACGGTGACGTTCGTAAATCACTTCTTCTTGATAGAGAGAATAAGCCAAAGTGTCGGTTTTTAAACGACAGGGATACGTACCCAAACGCATAGTTCCCCCTAAATCGATCACGTCTTGCTGTTCGGGCAAAATATTAATTACCGGGTTGGGAGTATCTGGATCAAATTCAGCACTATTAGCATTCTCTAAATGAGCTACATTACGCCCCCATTCAATTGCCGAACACTGCATTCCCAAACACAATCCTAAAAAGGGAATATGATGATTGCGGGCATACTCGATCGCCATGACTTTACCATCTACACCTCGAATACCAAATCCTCCAGGCACGATTACACCTTGAATTTGGTTGAGGTATTTTTCTGCGCCGTGAATTTCAATATCTTCGGCACTAATCCATTTTAAGTTAACTTCGCTATCTGCGGCGATCGCTCCATGACCTAATGCTTCTACTACAGATAGATAGGCATCCCCCAATTCTACATATTTTCCGACGATCGCAATATCAATGGAAGTTCTCGGAGAGTTCATCTGTTTAACCAGATTGCGCCAGTTATCTAAATCAGGTTCTCGTTGTTCTAATTGCAATAGCTGTAGGGTTTGCTGTGCCAAGCCTTCTTGTTCTAAGATTAAGGGAACTTCATAAATGGTACTGGCATCGAGGGAAGTCACTACCGATTCCACATCGACATCGCAAAATTCGGCGATTTTCTCTTTAATTCCCGGTTTTAACGGGCGATCGCTTCTACAGACTAAAACATCTGGTTGAATCCCAATCGAGCGCAATTCTTTAACGGAATGCTGGGTGGGTTTGGTTTTCATTTCCCCTGCGGCGGGTATCCAGGGAATGAGAGTAACGTGCATATAAACGGCATTATTTTTACCGACATCTTTGCGAAACTGGCGAATTGCCTCCATAAAGGGCAGAGATTCGATATCCCCTACCGTACCCCCGATTTCAGTAATTACCACATCCGAACCAGTATTATTAGCAACGCGATGGATTCTTTCTTTAATTTCGTTAGTAATATGTGGGATTACCTGTACCGTACCCCCTTGGTAGTCGCCCCTTCTTTCTTTATTAATTACCGCCTGATAGATCGATCCTGTCGTTACGCTATTGAGACGAGACATAGAGGTATCGGTAAACCGTTCGTAATGTCCCAAGTCTAAATCAGTTTCGGCTCCATCATCGGTGACAAAAACTTCCCCATGTTGAAATGGACTCATTGTACCCGGATCTACATTAATATAGGGGTCGAGTTTGAGAATGGATACCGAATAATTTCTCGACTTCAACAGTCTACCCAAACTGGCAGCAACAATCCCTTTGCCAATACTAGAAACAACCCCACCAGTAATAAATACAAATTTAGCCATAGCAATTTAGTAGTCTGTAAATAGCGAACTCTCAGATCTTATTCAACATTAAGTGATTATCAACTATTAACTACGCTTCTAGCAAAGTCCAAAAATAATTATCCGGTGTGACAAAAGACAGACTTCTTTCCCCAAACTCATTACTGATAATTGCAGTAATATTCTCTGCCTGACTGCTTTTCAGGCGATCGCTATAAGTGGTCAATTCAGCCACGCAATAAGTATACAAACAAACTCCCAAACAACCAGGTTGCGATCGCTCGAAGGAAGATTGTAGTTCTAAAGATTCGGGAAATCTAATGATGTAAGCTAAAGTCGTACTAATGTAAAGTCTCCACCCCCCTCTATCCCCCCTACTAGGGGGGATGGAAGGGGGAGGTTTTAAACCCATTTTTCTGATAAATATTTGAGATTTTTTAAGGCTTAATATTATGTTAGTTAATCTCTGTCGAGGGAGTAATGTCAAGAAAAACTAACAACAACTCAAATTATTTTGATAAAAATCAAGCGATCGTTAAAAATAATTGTATTATTAAAAATAAATAAAAAAGTTTCTTTTTAATCTACCAAATTGTAAAATAATCTCAGCTAAATAACTATAACCGAGTAGTTTTTCTATGAAATTGAATATCAGTCCCGCCCTGTCGCTCGCATTTTATGCTGTTTGCGGTTCTTTTCCATTGCGAGAATTAGCTTTACTCACTACTTTAAATTCTGCTCAAGCACAAATTAGTCCAGATAACACTACAAATACAACAGTTACTCAAGATGGCAATAATTTTACCATAAAAGATGGCGATCGCGCTGGGAGCAATCTCTTTCATAGTTTTCGGGATTTTTCTGTACCCAATGACGGTTCAGCATTCTTTGATAACCCAACCGATATAGCCAATATCTTCAGTCGCGTTACTGGGGGGAATATCTCCAACATCGATGGTTTACTTCGTACAAACAATGCCAGCCTGTTTTTAATCAACCCCGCAGGGATTATTTTTGGTGCAGGTGCGCGGTTAGATTTAGGTGGCGGTTCATTTTATGGTACTACTGCCGATAGTTTGTTATTTGACGATGGAGAATTTAGTGCCACAGATTTAGATAATCCCCCTTTGATTACTATTAATGCTCCCATTGGTTTAAATTTGCGAGATGATCCAGCAAGTATCACCACAGCAGCAGAAGCAGAATTAAAAGTAGAATCTAATCAAGCTTTAGCATTAATTGGCGGTGAAGTTAATTTAAATGGTGCGAAATTAAACGGTGGCAAAATAACTTTAGGTGGACTTTCAGCTTCTGGAATAGTAGATATTAATGACGATTTGAGTTTTACTTTCCCTGACAACATAACTAAAGCCGATGTTTTTCTAA
>JBHJNX010000003.1:0-5034 GCA_050330335.1 Pleurocapsa sp.
TCGTTCCACTGACGAGAATCTCCTGATTGTCTCAGGGTGATACTACCGATAATTTGCTCATCGACGATTAGGGGAACGATTAATAACGCTCTAGCTTTAGAATGCCAGGGTAATTCGTAGCGGGCAAGTTTTTGTTGTCGTTCTAAGTCGTCAGATTTAACCGGTTTTTTGGTGAATAACAGTGCTTGTAAGATGGGATTTTCTGCAATGGGTACTGCTGAAGTAGTTGTCTGTTTTAGCTCTCCGGGTGGGATGATTTCATGGGGATTATATAAGCCGACGCAGCGAACGAACTTATCCTCTTTTGTCCACAAAGATAGGGTACAACCGTCAACTTGTAAAGCCTGTCCCAATTCTCTGACGATCGCAGCAAACATCACTTGGGGTTTTAAACTAGAACGAATTGTCGCGGTAATGCGATTTAAAGTTTGTTCCCTTTGTGCCAATGCCTGTACTCTTTCGTACGCCAATACCTGAGAAATAGCCAAAGAAGCATAGTTAGCCATCATTTGAGCCAGTTGAATTTCTTCAGGCTGCCAGCAATCATTAGGCAAACAACGATGTATGGTTAAAGAAGCAACTAAATGCTCTCGATCAAATAGGGGAATTGAAATACTAGAAGCAATATTAGCCTGAAGACAAGCAAGATGTTCTTCTTGAGTAAATTGCTGTGGTTGATATCGTTCGATCGCTAAATCGGTAATTTTAGATAATTCTTCTAGAGATTTAATAGTTTGCTTGAGTAAATTTTCATCGATTGGTTTGCTACTGGTTGGCGATCGCTGGTAAATAAAATATCGGTCTGTTAACCGCGACGGGCGATCGCAGTGCAAAATAGCCGCGTCAATATCTAAAACTTGTCCGATAGCATTAACAATGGTTTGACCAACTTGTTTCCAAGATAAATTGGTCGATTCGATTTCCGATTGACATTGAAACATTATGTTTGATCGTCTAGTTTGTGGGAGTAATAGTAAGATCAGTTTTAGGCACAGTATTATTATTCCCAAGAAATTATAAAAAGTGCATTTGAGCTAAGAAGCAATTACAATTATTGGAAAAAACAGGAGTAAATCTATTCATTAAATGACCCTCAAGTCAATCAATTACAATGCAGACACTAATGCCGAACTCAATATTTATCCTGCTGCCATTAAAGACACTCGCGGTTTAGGAGAAGTTTTAGCTTATAGCTTTTATAATTTTCCAGATTACTTGGGATGGATTTATCCCCTGTTGCAATTTACCATCTCTGAAGACTTACGCTATCGTTTGCGTACGCCTTCCCCCCTCTACTGCTGTCTGGTAGCCAGTTTCAACCATCTTTCAGGAGAATCAGCGATCGCGGGGACTGCGGAAATTACTTTGCGATCGCCTACTTTTTGGTCAAATAATCTTCAATATCCCTACATTTCTAACTTAGCTGTCCAGGAAAAATATCGCCGTCGGGGAATTGGTAGTCAACTACTCCAAAAGTGTGAGGAAATTGCCTTAAATTGGGGATATCAAGAAATTCGTCTTCACGTTCTCGACAACAATGATGCAGCCAAACGACTTTATACTGGTAATGACTATCAACTTTGTCAGATAGAACCCAGTTGGCAACAATTTTGTTTTGACAATTCAACTAGATTACTCTTAAAAAAGATATTAGAGTAATAAAAAAAACAATCTCTAATTTGCAATTCCCTGTTAGTTTTTCAAGAATCATGCTAACTTTGATCCGATCGCCATCCAGATTTTAATCTTGAGAAACGGTACTCTAAGAGTGAACGAGCAAAACCCAGAGCATAATGTTCAAGTTACCAAAATTTTGGCTCAATTAAAGGCAAAAGAATTATTTATTGTCAATCCTCGCCGCAAAAATGGTTTAATTGTCTGTAAAAGATATCATGCTGAATTTGCCGGACCTGGTGCAGTTATTGGAGGGGAATTTGATGCAGACGCGATCGATGTTGTTCCAGTCGGAGATCTGTCTTTGATTCGTCCCCAAAGTTCTGAAGAACGCAAACAAGCTTATAAAATGCGGCGACAGTGGGTGAGATTAACTAAGCAAATTATCGATAACCCTATCCCTACTGAAAGAGCGCAGGTAATTATCAATCAATTTGAACACTGGTTTGATCCCGAAACAGTTGCTCAGTTAAGCGATGAGGTTTTTGCTTTATTAGTTGGTGTGCTACCCCAAACAATCCGTAAAGTACGCAACACTGAATTACTATAAAGTAGTTAACAACCTGAGTAAGTCTTTTGATTTTAATATCTGAATAAGATAAATTTAAAAGCGCAACAGTTAGATCGGGTGCAAATCAATTGAATGTTCTTTATGCTGCTGAATTACTGAGAATAAAAGCAAATTCAAAGCTGAATCCACAAATTAAATCAACATTAGGACAATTCTTTACACCTCATCCTACAAGTCTCTATATGGCTTCTTTGTTCAATAAAATTGAGGGGGATATCTCGCTGCTAGATCCTGGATGTGGTTCAGGTTCATTGACGGCAGCATTTGTCGATGAGTCTCTGAGAAGAAAAAAAATAAGCTCCATAAATGTTCATGCCTTTGATATAGATCCAGTAATTCAGCCCTTTATTACAGAAACACTATCACTATGCATTGAAAAATCTAAAAAACATAGTGTTTCAATTAAGGCAAATTTCATCTTAGATGACTTCATTTTCAATAAGACAAAACGAACATCTCAAGCTGCCGAACTTGGTTCGGCAGTCTTGTACTCAAATTCAGGTTTATTCGCAAGTCAAAATAGTGGCTACAGCCACGTAATTATAAATCCACCCTACAAGAAAATTGCTACTAGCAGTAATCACAGAAAAGCTTTAAAAAGTGTTGGAATAGAAACAGTTAACCTATATACAGGTTTTGTTGCACTTGCATTACAGCAGCTTAATAAGGGTGGCGAATTAGTTGCAATTATTCCCAGATCGTTTTGTAATGGCGTTTATTATCAACCATTTCGTGAATTTGTTCTTCTTGAAACAGCCATTAAACATATACATATTTTTGATTCACGTTCCCAAGCATTTGCTGACAATAATGTACTTCAAGAAACTATCATCATTCACCTAATTAAGGGAGTTAAACAGCAGTCCGTTACAATTACATCTAGCCCTGCTGCCGACTTTGAAATTGATGAGGAAACTCAAAGCATTACAGCAACAGATCAAACAATCCGCACAGTACCATTTACGTCAATAGTCAAATCGAATGATCGACGACAATTTATTTATATTGCAGCTAATGAAAGAGATCAGGCGGTAATCGATAGATTATCTTATTTCAATTCAACCTTGGATGATATTGGGCTTCAAGTCAGTACGGGCGCAGTAGTAGATTTCAGGTTAAAAGAAGATTTACGACCAAACCTCGAAAGTGGGGCTGTTCCTTTGCTCTATCCCACTCATCTAAATAGAGGAGTAAATTGGCCCAAAGATTCCAAAAAGCCCAATGCTATTTCAGTATCTAATAAGTCGAGAACTTGGCTATGGAAAAATTCAGGTAATTTTGTAATTGTCAAACGGTTTAGTAGTAAGGAAGAAAAACGCAGAATTGTCGCTGCACATTACGACGGCTCATTGCCTGGTGAATTAATTGGTTTCGATAATAAGCTGAATGTTTTCCACAGTTTTAAACAAGGTTTTGCCAGAGATGTTGCTCTCGGTCTTTATATTTATCTAAACAGTACCTTGCTAGATAAATATTATCGATTGTTTGGTGGGCATACTCAGGTAAATGCTACTGACTTAGTAGCTATTAATTACCCCAATGTTGAAACATTAAAGACGATGGGGAATAAAGCTAATAATACTAAATTATCACAAAAACAAATTGACGAAATATTAGAAGAGCAACTGGCTAAAATGGCAGATAATAATGATAATCCTCTAACTACTCAGGAAAAAATTGACCAAGCATTAGAGATATTAGCTTTATTGGGAATGCCCAGAGCGCAACAGAATGAACGTTCAGCACTTACTTTATTATCTCTAATTGACCTCAAACCCGATGGTTCATGGGCTGATTTGAAACGACCTATGATTGGTGTAACCCCAATCATGAATTGGTGCGAAGAATTTTATGGCAAAAAATATGCTCCTAATACTCGTGAGACTTTTCGACGGCAAACACTTCATCAGTTTGTTGATGGTGGGCTTTGTCTTTATAACCCCGATAAAACAGACCGTCCTGTAAACAGCCCTAAAGCTTGTTATCAAATCACTACTGAGCTTTTTGATGTTCTGGTTAAATACGATACTAATGAATGGGAAACAACTTTAGCAGATTGGCTTAAACTTCGACCTACTTTGGTAACTCAATATGCTAAGGAACGGGAAATGGAAATGATTCCTTTAACTCTGGATGATGGCACGGAGATTAAACTTAGTCCAGGAGGTCACAGTCAGTTAATACGGGATATTGTGACGCAGTTTGGACCTCGTTTTGCACCTGGTTCGGAAGTGATTTATTTAGGTGATACGGGAGCTAAGGAGGATTTTTTTAGGAAAGAAAGATTGGCTGAGTTAGGCGTTACAGTTGATAGAAAGGGAAAGTTACCAGACGTTATTCTTTACTGGTCTGAGAAAGATTGGTTGTTGTTGATTGAATCTGTTACTAGTCACGGTGCTGTAGATAGCAAACGCCATAAAGAACTATCAAGACTTTTCGCAGACGCTAAACCAGGTCTTATTTATGTAACTGCTTTTCGTGATCGCAAAACTATGACTAAATATTTAGCAGATATATCTTGGGAAACAGAAGTTTGGACTGCCGATGCGCCAACACATATGATTCATTTTAACGGCGATCGCTTTCTTGCCCCCCATGAAAAATGATCATAAATTAATATTCAAAATGAATTTAATCGGTATCTTATTTGCTCAAGTAACTATTTTTACGCAACGGGCGATCGCTTCAGTGGAATTTCCTGCCAAACAACAAGATGTAGACCCTTAATGGAAGTTAATGAGCGACTGGATTCACGACTATACCCCTGAAGATGCCATAATTATCTCTCA
>JBHJNX010000004.1:0-9657 GCA_050330335.1 Pleurocapsa sp.
AACGTGGGCTGTTGCTAGATCTTCAACGTGAATATAATCTCGAACGCCGGTACCATCTGGGGTGGGATAATCGGTACCAAAAATATAGGCAGCTTCTCTAACCCCTAAAGCTGCGTCGCAAGCTACTTTAATTAAATGATTGGCTTTTTGATTCAATTGGCCGATTTTTCCAGAACTATCAGCCCCCGCTACGTTAAAATAACGCAAGATAATATAATTCAACTCTGAAGCTTTGGCATAGTCTTGAATTATGGTTTCACTCATTAATTTGGAACGACCATAAGGATTAATTGGTACAGTAGGGGATGATTCTGTGACGGGGTATTGTTTTATTTCGCCGTAAACCGCCGCAGTGCTGGAAAAAACTAAGTTGTTGACTCCAAATTTTTGGCAGCATCGTAAGACATTGACGAGATTGCAAGTATTGTTAGCGTAATAAGCTAAAGGTTGTTCTAAAGATTCGGGTACAGAAATACTGGCAGCGAAATGCACAACTGCATCAAATTGATTTCGGGCAAAAACATCAGTTAGATGTTGAATGTCTGCAAGTTCTCCTTCAATTAATGTTCCATATAACACCGCTAATGGTGAACCAGTGGTCAGGTTATCGTAAACTACAATTTCATAACCTGCTTCTCCTAGTTTTTTAACCGTGTGAGAACCAATATAGCCCGCACCTCCAGTTACCAAAATTTTGACCATATAATTTCGCTCTCAATCCATGCCAATCTCTAATTATATGGAATCAATCTGGAAATAATGAGACGTTAGCTCGGTAAAATCAAAAGACAAGGTTGAAATAAAATATTTAATTTAAATAGTATATGCCTCGTGCGCCCAAACTAAAATTCGATCGCGGTACTCTGTTGCTGCATCCGCCACCAAGGGGGAAAGCTTGGTTAGATTTTGCTACCTGGGACGATCGCGTGGAGAAGTTTCGCATTCCTGCTATTTATTATCGTCCTTTGATCGAGGCTTTACAAGCAGACCAAAAGGAATTTATCGATGAAGCCAAGGAATTTTACCAAATCGAACTTAAATCTGGTTATCAATTAGAACCCTATCCTCACCAACAAGAAGCTTTACAGGCTTGGAGACAAACAGGAAGAACAGGAGTTGTTGTCTTACCAACGGCGGCGGGTAAAACCTATCTGGCACAATTGGCAATGCAGGCCACACCCCGCACTACTTTGATTGTTGTACCTACTTTAGATTTAATGCACCAATGGTACGCCCAAATGGAAGCAGCATTTCCCGACGTAGAAGTTGGATTATTAGGAGGGGGTTCGCGCGATCGCACGCCAATTTTAATTGCTACTTATAATAGTGCGGCAATTCATGCTGAAACGATTGGTAATCGCTATGCTTTACTAATTTTTGATGAATGTCACCATTTACCTACAGATTTTTTTAAGGTTATTGCCGAATATGCTATTGCCCCCTATCGTTTGGGATTAACTGCTACACCCGAACGCAGTGACGGTACACATCGTTATCTCGATACCCTTATTGGTAGAATCGTCTATCGTAAAACCGCCGCCGAACTTTCTGGTAATGCCCTAGCAGATCATAAAGTGGTTCAAATTAAAGTCAAATTATCCCCAGCCGAACAAAAACAATACGATCGCGCCATTCAAACCCGCAATGATTTTTTACGTCAGTCGAATATTTCTTTAGGAAGTCTTGAAGGTTGGCAATTATTTGTCCAAGCTAGCGCGCGATCGCCCCAAGGAAGAAAAGCTATGTTAGCACACAGGGAAGCTAAAGAAATTGCTTTGGGTACGGATGCCAAACTACGGATACTAACTGATTTAATTAGTAAGCACTCTCCCGAAGGTATTTTAATTTTTACTAATGACAACGCTACTGTTTATCGCATTTCCCAACAATTTTTAATTCCTGCGATTACCTATCAAACTCCCGTTAAAGAACGTCACGATATTCTCCAAAAATTTAAAGCAGGAGAATATAAAACTTTAGTTGCATCTCATGTTCTCAATGAAGGAGTAGATGTACCCGATGCCAGGATTGCGATTATTTTATCTGGTACTGGTTCGGCGCGGGAATATATTCAACGATTGGGTAGGGTATTGCGAAAAGGTAATACTTTTAATAAACAAGCCATTCTCTATGAAATAATTACCGAAGATACCAGCGAAGAAAGAACCTCCCAACGTCGTCGAGGAGAAGAATATTCAACAAACACTCAAGCTAAACCCAAACCACAACCCCAACATCGTCAACTAGAAATTATTCCCTTTCCCGATAAACCAAAACCAGTTAGGAAAAAAACCTATAAAGCTGCCGAAAAATCTACTAAATGGAATTCTGATGATGGTTGCTAAAAACTAGACAAATATGACATTCGCCTAACCAATTTACTCATTTTTCCCAAAAGAATCATCTCGCCCCGCTACACTTTCAATCGCGCTTAAAGCTGCCGCCGAACCTGCGATAATATCTCTTTCTTCTCCCCCTAAATACAGTCTGCCAAAGCTACCCACTGCGGTTACTTGAAGGATATTAATCAAAGCTGCTTTTTCCGCTTCGTTAGCTGCTAAGGCTGCATAGGCGGCTGGTTGTACTTCTAAGACATATAAAGTCTGTCCTGCCAATAATAATTGTCCGCGACGGTTACGATTGATTAACTGTGCTTGATAAGCATCAATATTACGAATAATTTGACTAGAAACTACTTTAGGTTTGAGAGAATCCTGTCTTTCTACTCCTAATGCCTGCAAGATCGCTCTTCCTGCCGCCCTCACTTCTCCCTGTTTGCTGGCATGAATTTCTAACAAGCCATACAATCTTTCAACAAATTGTACTCCAGGACGTACCACAGCAGCTTTGAGGGCAACATCGGTAATGCGATTAATTTCAATCCCAGGAGAAATTTCAATCCACAGAGAAGCATCTCCAGGTAAAGGTAAAAATCCTAATGCCACCGTACCGATATAAGCGGCGTGTTGGGGTTGTAATCTATCTAAATATACATAACTGCGAAGTTCTATGCCCAAAGTATCAATCCTCTCGATCGCTTTTGTGTGATTTAGCCAACCAAATCATAGACCACTCTTTAGCTAACCAGTTTATGCTTCCAGTTGTAAAGTACCTTGTTGATAGTTGATTGGTTAATGATTGGCGATCGCACTATCTAATAATCTCTCTCCTTCCTCTAAACTATTAATACCAGCCAGTTTGTCTCTTAACTCCGCCGCACCTGGAAATCCCACGCAGTACCAAGTCATGTGTTTGCGAGATTGATAGATGCCTCGCTGACCTTTATATTTCCACAAACCATTGAGATGTTTTTTAGCACATTGTAGCCTTTCGATAACGGTAGGAGGAGGCAGGGTTTTACCTGTTTTGAGAAAATAATCAATTTCCCCGACTAAAAAAGGATAACCTAAAGTACCGCGAGAACACATTACCCCGTCTGCCCCAGTTACTTCCAGACATTTAATTGCCGCTTCTACCGAAAAGATATCCCCGTTGGCAATTACAGGAATTGATAACACTTGTTTAACTCTAGCAATCCATTCCCAGTGAGCAGTACCATTGTACCCTTGGGCGCGAGTACGACCATGAAGGGTTAACATTTGCGCCCCCGCATCTTCTAGGCGACGGGCAAAATCGAGAATATTAATTTCCTCCTCACTCCAACCAATACGGGTTTTAACCGTGACGGGTACATCGACGGCTTCCGCTACGGTTTTGACAATTGCTGCTGCCACTTCTGGTTGACGCAGTAAAGAAGAACCACCACCTTTTTTAGTAATCTTATTTACAGGACAACCCATATTAATATCGATGGTATTTGCCCCCTGTACCACCGCTTTGCGTGCCGCTTCTGCCATAAAATCGGGACGACAGTCAAATAGTTGAATACTAATAGGTTGTTCATCAGGATCGATCTCCATAATCTTGGGAATTTCTTTGAGGTGATGTATTTCTTTAGCACTGACCATTTCGGTATACATCATCGACTGGGGGGCATATTGCCTTACTAGCCGTCGAAATACCAAATCCGTTACGCCAGAGAGGGGAGATTGTAAGACTCTACTTTCTAGGGTTACAGAACCAATTTTCAAGGGAGTCGTCCACAATAATTTATTAGTCATTAGTGGGTAGGGGCGAACGGCCGTTCGCCCGTACATTGGTTGTTAGTCAATAATCAACTGTTTATCGCAATTGATAGTTCAAGCTTAATAATTTTAACCACAAGCCAGGATAGTTTTTTTCTAACCAAGGTTGAGATTGTTTTAACCAACCAGCAAACCAGCTACCTAATAATAAATTCCGCAGGGCATCTAAATTAAAAACCAAATATGAACCCAACCAGCGAATTAAATCTCGACTTCCTGCCATTTGCCAAATCCATAATAATAAAACAGGGTTTTTTCTGGCAGCAACTAAAGCCAGTCGATTAAAAGTTAGCCAGTCGGTACGATCTTTGATAAAGGTATCGGCTACTTCTGGAGGTTCGTCGGCTAAGATGCCAAAAAAAGTATTTAGCATTGAGTTGATCCTTTGGGGAGGCAAGGTTTTGTGAGTGGGTACCATCATCCCTTTAGAAAATAACCAGGTTACGGAAATATTGCTTTGATAGGCGCGAATTTGATTTAAGTGTTTAGCAGTTAATAAATCGTGTTGTAGTGCAGTATCTAATAGGGTAGTTAACCGTTCTAAATTACGTACCAAAGAACCAAAACCGGTAAAGATCAAAGGAGACTGTAACGAAGCTGCATCTCCAATTGCTAACAGGCGATCAAATGCCACCGTGCGATCGCGATCGCTTGTGCTAAAATGACCTGGGATATAACCAAAAGTAGGTTTTTTCCAGACCAATCCTTCGAGATCGCAACGCCGATATTCTGGCAAAATTGTAAAAAAGTCTTCATACATCTCCAACAAAGAACCGGGGTTATCGGGATTTACCTGATGGTAGTGAAATAGATAAAAGGTTAATTCCCCATTTCCCGCAGGAAATAACTCCCAAATTAACTGTCTTCCCCTAGAAATGTCTCCATGAGAATTAAGTACGTCGCCATATTGTTCGTCCCAAACTTCTGGTGCAAAACCGCTTTTAATTACTGCCCCCACTGTAGGACAAACACTATCAAATGCACCGCCGCCATTTAATTGCCAGGCGATAGGAGAAGCTGTACCCATGGCATCAATTAATAATCTTCCCCTTGCCTGTTTACTAGTTTGAGTGGGTAAATGAACTAATTCTACAGTAACATGGCGATCGCTAATATCGGCACGAACGAATTCTGTTTCATCCCAAATTTCTCCTCCCGCTTGCAGTAATTTATCCCCACAAAAACGCAATAATTTTTCGGCATCAATGGCAACATTTAATACTTTGGGAGTATGTAAAATATTTGCTTTTAAATGGGGTGGATTGTAAGCATCGAAAAATTTACTAAACCCATCAATATATTCTGCGGCAATTACTGCTTCAAAATCTTGAGAAGTAAATAAACCCAAATTAATTAAACTTTGAAATTCATCGCGGGAAATATTCCACTCTCGATTCATTTTGCCAAAAGGCAATCTTTCAATTAATAAGACTCGATAACCTTTTTGTGCCATCACGGCAGCATGAATTACCCCCAATGCACCGCCAACATAAATTAAATCGTAATTAGCTATGGTTGCTGTAGGTTGAATATGATTATTTTTAAAAATTACTTGTTTTGGTTGTTGGGGATGGCGAACACTTTCCCGCCAGCGTTGTTCCCACCAATAAACCCGATTGAGGTCGTATTCTCCATTGGGCATTTTTTGAAAAAAATGTACAGTTTGAGGATAATAATCCCTCAAAGCTGCAAAGATTGACTGATTAGACAAATCTATTTCTGGAGGTACAGGATATTCTGGAGGAAATTGTTGTTGGATATCATTAATTAATTGTTGTTTAATTTGAGCCGCAGCCGATTTTAAATCATCTCCCCATTGAAATACTTTTAAATAAGTCGTGCGCTGCAAAGCCCAAACAAATATGGACAATTCATTGCTCGAATCTGATGTGGTGGCAAATTGTAAACGAATGCCATCGGGAGTTAGTTTTTTATTTCCTGATTTTGGTAACCATTGTTGTTGTAGCCAAGTTTTAACTTCATTAATATCTGGACGGGGAATTTCTAGATAAAGTATTTCTTTCATTATCAATTTATTAAATTATCTTTAGGAATTTTTAAATAAGAAACAGATGAGCTAGACTTACGAGACAATTAATCTTTTTCTTGGTTTAACATAATTTAGGTGCAACCAATACAAAATCGCGATCGCCCTACTCATTCATCACCCTTAATATGGATTATCCCATTCCAGCTAACACCGAAGAAATATTGGCATTAGGAAACAGTTCGATTACCGAAGAAAAAATTGCTGCGGCGATCGCAGGGGTGGTGAACATTGCCCGTCAGAGGGGTCAATCGTTAGAAGATGTCACTGCTAGCATCCTTCACGATGATAGTCTTCTCGATATCAATTATCGTAAATGGTTAAGTGAATTAATCGCTCAAGCTTGGAAAATTTTACCCTGAAAAACTAAGACAAAATAGGAAAGTTGCGTAGTTATTTTGTACTTAGTCAAGCTCTTGAGATAATAATAATAAAGTCAATCCTGTACAAACTATTAACAGTGCCAAGGAAGCTGCTGCCGCATCAATAAATGCTGCATTGTTGGTAGCCACCCAGATCTGTGCAGCCAGAGTTCTAAAGCCAATAGGAGACAATAACAGAGTTGCAGGGAGTTCTTTGATTGCTGTCAGAAAAATTAATGCTGAACCGCTAATAATGCCCGGACGCACCAGTGGAATAGTAACTTTTCTGAGAGTTTGCCAAGCAGTTCCTCCCAAACTCCGAGCCGATTCTTCTAGTCTTGGGTTGACTTGCAGTAAACAGCCACGAATTGTGCCAACTGATTGAGGCAAGAACATAACTAGATAGGCAAAGATCAACATTGGCATTGTTTGATAGAGCCAAGGTGAATATCTAGCACCAAAAAACACTAAAGTCAGAGCAACGACTACACCCGGTAAACCAAAACCAATATAAGAAGCTCGTTCGATTAATGTAGTCAGAATTCCCGGAAATCGCACACCTAAAATTGCTACTGGTAGAGCGAAAAGTGTAGAAACAAGGGCTGCTAACCCTGCTGCCCAAGCAGAATTAAAAGTAATAGGTAGAATACTTTTTAACACAGCTAAAGGATCGCTTGCTCGCAGTAGCCAAAAAATAATAACAACCACAGGTAGGACTAGACATAACAATGTTACTAGACTACAAAAAGCCAGAGCAAGCCATTTCCAATGACCTAAACGAATTGGCTTACTTTTTCTTTGTGTAGCTGAATCCCGACTATAATATTTTGCTTTGGTTCGCACTCGATATTCTAACAAAAGAATAATTGAGACTAGTACCACTAACATCAATGACAAAGCAGCAGCAAAATTGAGATTAAAACTAGCCCGATATTGAGTAAAAATGGCTCGCGTAAAAGAATTAAACCTCATCAACGAAGGAGTTCCAAAGTCTCTAAGGGCATAGAGAATTATTAAAAGAGAGCCAGCCACAATAGACGGTTGAAGCTGAGGTAGAGTAACGCGAAAAAAAACCGACCAAGGATTGTAACCCATGCTCCGAGCCGCTTCCTCCATAGCTGGATCTATTCCCTGTAACCCGGCTCGAATGCTTAAAAGCATATAGGGATAAGAAAACAAAGCAATTCCAGCTATTACTCCTGGCCAACCATAAATTGAAGGAAGTCTTTCCACTCCTAAAGGGGCAAGCCAAGATTGCAACAAACTGCCTCTAGGACCGAAAGTAGCAATCAAGGCAAAGCTACCCACATAAGTGGGAATTGCTAAGGGTAAGGTAGTCACAACCGTCCAAAATCTTCGCCCTGGCAGGTCAGTACGAACAGTTAAAAAAGCTAGAGGAATGGCAATTAGTGCAGACAATAAAGTCACAACTACTGCCATCACAATACTGTTAAGAATAATTTCTAACGTCTGTCTGCGCCGCAAAAATTCCCACCATTGTTCTACATCAATTTCCATAGTGCGGATAATTAAATATACCAAGGGTAGAGCCATCCCGATGGCAGCGATCGCACCCATTACTATTAAAAATAAAGGCGGTCTTATCGTTTGTCCCTGTGTGGGAATTAACTTGTTGATGATGGAGGAACGTGAAATTTGCGGCGACATAACTATCAATAAATAAGCAATAAATGCAGACTGACCTGCAATTGTAGGCTATTTCAGTTACAACACTCCAGCTTGTTGTAAAAGGTTTAGGGTTCCTTCAAGGTCGTCGAGGTTGCTCAAATCGATATCTGGAGCATTAATTTGCTCTAGAGGAACTTGACCCTCTGGGCCAGGGACTCCTGTTGCTAAGGGATATTCATTGGTCTCTTGGGCAAAGTATTGTTGAGACTCTGGAGTTAGTAAATAATTAATTAGCGAGATTGCTTGCTCATCTTGGTCAGTAGTATTAAGAATAGCAACTCCTGCAACATTAATCATCGACCCTGCATCACTTTCGGTGTAGTGGTGAGCAACGGGAAAGTTTGGGTCTTCTGCTTGGAAGCGAGGTAAATAATAGTTATTCACCAAACCAAGTTCTATTTCTCCGCGACCTAGAGCTTCTACGGTAGTTGTATTGTTGCTATAGACTTGGGCATCGTTGTCTCTCATTGCTTCGAGCCACTGTAGGGCGCGATCATCCCCTTCAGTCACTCTGAGGGCAGTTACAAAAGCCTGAAATGAGCCATTGGTAGGGGCCCAACCAACTCTGCTACGCCACTGTTCTTCGGTTAAGTCCCAAATAGAATTAGGTAGTTCGTTTTCGTCAACCAGTTCGGTATTGTAGTCTATGACGCGGGCGCGACCAGAAATACCAATCCACTGACCTTCAGGAGAACGAAAGCGGCTATCAACTTTATTTAAAGTCTCTTCTGGTATGCTTTGGGTTCGATTGGCTCTTTGCAATGCTCCTAATGCTCCTGCATCTTGACCAAAGAAAATATCGGCAGGACTGTTTTGTCCTTCTTCGAGAATTGCTGCTGCTAATTCTGCTGTATCGCCATAACGTACACTAATCTTTGTTCCAGTTTCTGCTTCATACTGTTCAAGTAACGGACCAATTAATTCTTCGTTGCGACCAGAGTAAATCGTTAACTCTCCTCCCATAGAAACAAGAGTAGCTGGACTCTCGGCAGTGGAGTCGGAAGTTGTAATACCACTATTGCAAGCAACAGCAAAACTACCAGCGATCGCGGCAAGTCCTATAAGGGAGAAAAAATTTCTTCGTTTCATATTGGCTAACTTTGTAATTAGATAAACTGTACAGTTGATAAATTTTATCAAAAAACATCGAAATTTTATGACTTAATCTAGTAATAATTTTTGTTGCTTCCCCCATTGCCGATAAAATTAATAATCGACGGCAGTGTGAATTGGGAAAATCGTGAGTGAAATATCAACGAGTTGGGGTAATTGGTGGCGGACAGTTGGCGTGGATGATGGGAGAAGCTGCGCCGCGTTTGGGTTTGGAATTAATAGTACAAACGCCTTACCCAGACGATCCTGCGGTTAGTAGGGCCAAAGAAGTTATTTTAGCTCCCATCAATGATGCGATCGC
>JBHJNX010000005.1:0-13303 GCA_050330335.1 Pleurocapsa sp.
TTTGCTTGGTGGGCTGGTAACGCTCGTTTAATTAATCTTTCAGGTAAACTTTTAGGAGCGCACGTCGCTCACGCCGGTCTAATCGTATTTTGGACTGGTGCGATGACTATCTTTGAGGTAGCTCACTACGTACCAGAAAAACCGATGTACGAACAAGGCATGATCTTAATTCCTCACCTAGCTACATTAGGTTGGGGAGTAGGTCCCGGTGGTGAAGTAATTGACACTTATCCTTATTTTGTAGTGGGTGTTTTGCACCTCATTTCTTCCGCCGTTTTAGGGCTAGGTGGTATCTATCATGCCCTGCGGGGACCCGAAACTTTAGAAGAATATTCCAGTTTCTTTAGTCAAGACTGGAAAGACAAGAACCAAATGACCAACATTATTGGTTATCACTTAATCCTCTTAGGATTGGGCGCATTCTTGCTAGTCTTCAAAGCCATGTTCTTTGGTGGTGTATATGACACTTGGGCCCCTGGCGGTGGTGACGTTCGCATTATTACCAATCCAACTCTCAACCCTGCTAGAATTTTCGGCTATTTAACGGCTGCTCCTTTCGGTGGTGAAGGTTGGATTGTTGGTGTCAACAATATGGAAGACATCATCGGAGGTCACATTTGGATAGGCCTGATTTGTATTTCTGGTGGTATTTGGCACATTTTAACTAAGCCTTTTGGCTGGGCGCGTCGTGCCTTAATCTGGAATGGAGAAGCTTATCTTTCCTACAGTATTGGTGCTGTATCCTTGATGTCATTTATCGCTTCTTGTTTTATTTGGTTCAACAACACTGCTTATCCCAGTGAATTTTATGGACCTACTAACGCTGAAGCTTCTCAAGCACAAGCCTTTACTTTCTTAGCCCGTGACCAACAAATGGGTGCGAATATTGGTTCTTCTCAAGGTCCTACTGGTCTTGGTAAGTACTTGATGCGTTCTCCTACTGGTGAAATTATTCTCGGTGGAGAAACCATGCGTTTTTGGGACTTTCGCGGTCCTTGGTTAGAACCCATGCGCGGTCCTAACGGCATTGATTTAGACAAAATTAGAAACGATATTCAGCCCTGGCAATTACGTCGTGCTGCTGAGTATATGACTCATGCTCCTAATGCTTCGATCAACTCTGTTGGTGGTATTATTACTGAGTCTAACTCCTTCAACTTCGTTAATATTCGTCAGTGGTTGGCGTCTTTCCAATTCGTTATGGCTTTCTTCTTCCTAGTAGGTCACTTATGGCACGCTGGACGCGCCAGAGCGGCTGCTGGTGGATTTGAAAAAGGTATCGAACGTGAAACCGAACCAGTATTATCTATGCCCGATTTAGACTAAGATTCATTAGCTTGATTCTAGTAATTAATAATTCATAGACCCCTATCATTAATTTGGTGGGGGTTTGTTTTTGGTAATACCAAATTGAAAAAAGAATGCGACACATCTTATAAGGGCGAACGGCCGTTCGCCCCTACCTTGTGGTTATCTATTACCAACATTAATTGAATTGGTATTATTACTGATTATTGCTTTCAGGCTGGCTTCCATAACATCGGTAGTTTGCCCCGAAACACTAAATACTAAAGCTTCGCGGTAAATTCTGCCAGCAGCAGAATTTAAATAATTAGCCGCGCCACTAGAAACGATGATTGCTCCTTGGCTGCAACGCTGTGCCAAATTAATGGCTTGAGTGCGGAGTCGAAGTTGCTGTTGGTAGGTGGTGTTTTTATCAGTTAAAGAAGTTAACATAGCGCGATCGCAACTATGAACTTCCTCTTCTAGCGATCGCCAAGATTGATGAATAAAATCAAGCTGTTTTTTTTCTGCCATAGCTTGTAGGATATCCAATCCTGCATAGGCACATCCTAAAGCGAAAAAACCATGATGAAGGATGTTTTTTTGACTATTGCGATGGATCGAACCCGATGGTTTAATGGCTACTAGGCGATCGCGATGTAAAAACCAATTATCTAATTTAGCACTAACGGTATTGGTAGCACTCATGGCAATTAATTCCATCGGCTGGCTAAAAATCAAACTACCTTCTGATGCTGGAAGAGAATTTTGAAAGGGCAACATTCCATAAAGTTCTTTACCATTCGGTAATGCTGCACCGATAATAAAACTGTCAAAAAAATCCCAACCCGTAATCCAGGGAACTTTTCCAGTTAATAAATATCCTCCTGCTACTTCCACTGCTGTGATCATCGGTTTCCCCCGACGACGCAAATGAGAAAACCCCACTCCCAGTAATTTCTTTCCCCTAGCGACATGGGGTAAATATTCCTGTTTTAAGGATTGATTATCACTTTTAGCTAACTGCGAAACTGCACTTTGATGTTGAGTTTGTAAAAAAGCTAAAGCACCAGAAGCACGAGCGATCGCAATTTGAAAGGAATGATAATCCAACTCATCCCAACCCGCACCACCTAGTTCTAGAGGCACTTGGAGAGCCAACATAGCGCGATCGCCTAGAGCCTGCAACGCCAATTTTAAAGCAGTAGAACTACAATCTAGCTCCTGTGCCTGGGGAGTAATATTTTCCCGTAAAAATAGATCATTTATCATTGACCATTGATCATTTACTGTTCCCTATTCCTCATTTCTAGTTCCTTCGTCTAAATTGATGTCTTTAACGTTTCTGGCAATGCGAGATAGTTCGCTTTTCTCGTTAACTGTAATGCGAGAAGGAGAACCGCTAATTAACCCTTCATAGTTACGGAAAGACTCTTTAATGTAAGGAATATCAGGAGCATCAGAACTGATTACATACTCCCTAATACCTTTATCGTGCCACGAACCTCGCATCTTAAATACGTTCAACGCCCTAGACATTTCGCCGCGAATTTCCACATATTGCAGCAGAATAATTGTATCGGTAATGGTAGAAATATGAGATTCGGTAATGGAATTAGCCCCTAAAAACTGGTCGGTAGTATTAGTAAAGAAACCAGTGATTTCTTCTTGTTTGGCATATCCAGTAACACCAATGACGAATTGACGAAAGGCATTGTTAGTTACCCCTCTGGCTAAAGCGGATAACGAGTCGATCGCAATGCGAGAGGGTTTAAACTCCGTAATTTCTGATTTAATCATTTGCAAATGATCTTCTAAACCTGCCGACTCTGGATAAGAACAAATCAGTTTGAGTAAGCCCTTACGTTCCATTTCCTCAAAGTCAATTCCCCAAGAAGAAGCATTACGAGATAATTGCGCCCTGGATTCTTCGTAGGCAAATAAAACCGCTCTTTCTCCTTGTTTACAACCTTCTTGGAGAAATTTGCTGACTAACAGAGTTTTACCCGTACCCGTCGCACCAGTTGCCAAAATAATCGAATCTTTGAAGAAACCACCGCCACAAAGTCGGTCGAGAGTTTTAACTCCAGAAGAGCGGCGCACATTAGAAGAGCGTTGGGTAAGTCGCATTGCACCCAAGGGAAAGATATTGATTCCGTCATTGGTAATGGTAAAGGGATATTCTCCTTTCATGTGGGTCGTACCTCGTAATTTTAGAATTTCAACAGTACGACGACGGCGTTCCCCTTCCAAAACATTGCGAATGATAATGACATTATCAGAAACGAATTCTTCTACGCCAAAACGAGCGATCGCTCCATATTCTTCCACTCGTTCGGTAGTTAAAATTGAGGTTACTTCTAGTTGTTTGAGTCTGGCTACCAGGCGAAAAATTTCTCTCCTGACCACTGAAGCTGCATCGTATTGTTGAAATACAGCAGTAACAGAATCGATCGAGACTAATTCGGCTTTATATTTGCCAATAGCATATTGAATTCTTTCAATTAGTGCCGAAAGATCGAAATTGCCCACCACTTCTTGACCTTCGGGATCGGGTGAAGCATCGAGAATAAAGAGTAAGCCGCGTTCAATTAAGTCTTGTAAATCCCAGCCGAAACTATAGGCATTTTTAATAATATCTCTGGGAGATTCTTCAAAAGTAACGAAAATCCCTGGAGAATTAAAAAATTTAATCCCGTGATATAAAAACTGAACTGCTAGTAAAGTTTTCCCCGTTCCAGATGTGCCGCTAACTAAGGTAGTTCGACCTATGGGTAATCCCCCATGAGTGATCTCATCAAATCCTTCGATCATGGTTCGGTTTTTCCGAACACCTTTTGTAGATAGCTCATCTGGCTGTGTTTGATTAGGATTTGCTTGGTTCATCTGCGCTTAAAAAACAATACCATTAGGTATTTAGATTACAACTATAATAATTTTAAATTGATGGCATAATCACCATCATAAAGCTAAATTTCTAACTCTCGTTCCCGAATTTCTTCATATAACAAATCTAAACCGATGAGAACTTTTTCGCGATCGCTTAAGTCTCCAATAATTTTTCTTACTGGCGGAGGCAGTACTTTAGATAGAGTGGGTGTGGCTAAGATTTTATCTTCTTCGGCTAATTGAGGATTTTTTAAAACATCAATTACTTTTAAGGCATATACTCCCTGAAAATCTTTTTCTAAGATATTCTTTAAAGTTTTTAAAGCTCGAACGGAGTTAGGAGTATTGCCCGCAACATACAGCTTTAAAACATAAGTTTTTCTAAATTTATTCATAACTCTAAATAATAGTTGACTGTTAAAAGCGGTGGCAAAAATATAAAAATATTCTCAAGAATTATCTGGTTATCTGGCACAGCTAAAAGCTGAAAAAAGTTCAGGCTCATTCTACTTTAAATAATAATTCTAAAGATAGCTCTTCTCTAGGGATCGAACGACGATACATTTCACATAAATGGGCAATGATATCAATTAACACTAACCGATAATCCAGTAAAATATCTTCACTTCTCCCCTCTATTTTTAGCTGTTGAGCAAATTCATCCATCAAATCCATATGAATTTCTAGAACTTGCGCCACAGAAAGATCGGCAAAAAAAGCCCGATTGACAAACTTATCAATTAGCTGATTAGTTTCGGAATCATCATTAAAGTAATTAAGGATTATTTGACGATAATCTACCATTAATTGTTGAAACAATGTTACTTTTTCTTCGGCAGATAAGTTGCGAGAAAAATCTTTAGGGTTACGTTTATAGTAAACTCCTAAATAATCTAGTCTTTCTTTTAATTTTTCTGCCAATCGACGTTGCTGCATTCCCAAGCGATCGCGATGATTTGCTAATTGCTCTTGTTTGGGTTTTGTTGGTTTTTCACTGAGTTTACAATTTGGCGCGAGATTTAAAAATTTACTAATGGCCAAATTAATATATGAGTTAATTTGTTCGATTTGAACTGGATATAAACGTACCTCAGCACCGTGATAGTGATTCGATACTAAGGTTATTGCTCGATCTGATTCGGGAGATTTATCGGCTTTTGGAGACAAAGTTTCTGATGTTGGTTCGGTTTCGACAATCACTACGGGTAATAAGATTCCCAAGTCCCAAATTTGACCAAGCACGCTGTATAACGAGTTATTTTTATTGACAAAAATCAAACAATCTATTTGTTCTTGATGATGTCTGACAAAATCAATTAATTCTTGAGCAGTATTAAAACAGTTTACTTGATAGCGATCGCCGCTTAATAATTGGGTTAAAGATTGGGTAAGTTCTTGTGCAAAGGGAAACAGGCAAATAGCAAGCTTGTTAGGAGTCTGGGAGTCGGAAGAAATTTGAATTGAGTTGATATCTGACATTGGTGCATTAGTTCTATAAAGTGATTTGTTTTCAGACCCTCCCTTAAAAATTGGCACAGTCATAATAAATTACGAAACTTATGCTTTCAGTGTTGCTTTGGGTGTTGTTAAAAGTGGCATCGAAATCGCAATTCCTAGTGAAGGTTGACATTTAATACTTTTAAAAAGTTAACATTTATTAAGCCATTATGAAAATTGTAATTAAATGTAAGCTGCTTTTCCTTTAAGACCTAAAGTTAAAGTAATAATTAAAATGTAACTTGCTTTTTTTAAGGAGCTAACTTACTCATAAAAAGCTAGTGGGAGACGGAAGGGAAGCTTCTAAGCCCTGAAAATATGTATAGTATTGATATTACTCTAAGAGAATTTATCAGCGAGATTCCCAGTTGCTTAAAGGAAGATAGCCTAGAAACGATCTTAGCTGCGGCTCAATCTGGTAAAAGTGAAATTATCGCTATTGTCAATGATCAGCAATTGCCTCTAGGAATCATTGATTGTCAGAGTTTGCTTGGTTTGTTAACTCAGTACTATCAGGAACGAGTTGTAACTTCAAGCACTTACAAACCTGACAGCGATCGCGAAATTCACTGTTTGCCCGTTAGAGAATTACAGCATTTAATTAAACCAGCAACAATTTTGCAATCCCTGACTACCATCAGAGAATTATTGCCTTATTTTCCTGATGATTCACTGACCAACGACAAAACTAAAACATATTTGATTGTCAATAGTCAAGGACAATTATTAGGTTCGTTAGATACAGGCAAACTGTTGCAGTATTTACTATTTAATTCTCAGACCAAATCACCGACTCCTCTAAGTATTGATCGCCATTTAGTCAATTTTCTTGAAGCAATTGCCCTACCCATAAAATTACAAGCAGCTAATGGTAAAGTTGTCTATCAAAATCACTCTTGGCGGCGATTAGTTGAAAAAAATTTTATAAAATCAAATCCCATCCCTCAATGGTGGCTAGAACAACAGGAAAATCGTGCAAGTCTATCTCTAGAAGTTTCCCAGTCAATAGCATACAACCATTGTCTCAAAGCTAGTCCTACCCTAACATCACCCCCAGACAAATCTCAATTAACCCACCATGGGAATTACTTATCTGATTTATTTTCCCCTCAAAGCGATCGCCTCAATCGCGACTCTATTCTCGAAACTTTTGGTAGCATTAAATCCAATGATTGGGATTATATGCAAATTCCGATAAATTTAGGAGATCAAAAGCGGAATTTTGCCAAAACAGACTCATTATCTGCCTACCAGTTAATAGTAGCCGTTCCATCATCAAAAACAGCATTTGACCCCGAAGATTGCCAAGATGCCGAATTAATAGAACTCAATCGACTCAAAGACGAACTGTTAGCCAATATCAGCCACGAATTAAAATCTCCTTTAACTGGTATCGTAGGTTTATCCAGTCTGTTAAAAGAACAAAAATTAGGAAGTCTCAATCAACGTCAACTGCGTTATGCCGAGTTAATTTATCGTAGCGGGCGACAATTGATCAATTTGGTAAGTGAGTTACTAGAACTGACCAGCTTGACTACTGGTAAACTCAAACTTAATTTAGAACCAATTGAATTAAAATCTTTTTGTCAGGAAGCATACCAACAAGTCATCGCTAAATTAACTAAAAATACTGCTGTTAATTCCAATCTTTCTTTTGTAGAACATAACTTTCAACTTAACATCGAACCAGGAGCCGAAATAGCGATCGCCGATAAATTGCGCTTGCGTCAAATTTTATCTCATTTATTAACCAACAGCATCAAATATTCTCCACCTCAAAGGATGGTGGGAATTAATATTTCTTCCCACAGTAATTGGTTGATGATTACTGTCTCGGATAATGGTGTAGGAATTCCCGAAGTTAAACAGCGATCGCTCTTACACCCCTGGGATAATGAAATTAGAGCTAACTTTGTGGATGACTTACCTAGCAGATCAAACTTAGAAAATTGTTCTTATCCTCAAAAATCGGGAATGGGCTTAAGTTTCATTATTGCCCAAAAATTAGCTATAGCTCATGGAGGAGATATTTCTTTTATCTCAAAAGTTGATAGCGGTAGTGAATTTACTCTGATACTACCAAATCTATCGGAGCGAAACCAGAACTTTCTGGCTCTAAATAATACCTCCTCCCAACGACCAAACTCATTAGTATTGCTTGTAGAAACAAATTGCGAACGGATAAATCGGATTACTTCCTGGGTGCGGGAATTAAATTACGCTCCAATAGTAGCTCGTACTGGCACAGAAGCATTACAAAAAGCCCGATGCTTACAACCCAGTTGTATTTTACTCAATCCTACTTTACCTCTATTATCTGGCAAGGATGTCTTAACTCTATTAAAGTCTGATGCCCGCACTGCTCATTGTTTAGTATCAGTGATGATGACTTCCCACTCGACATCAGAAACTGATTTATATCAACAAGCCGACAGATTGGTGTCTCTACCATTAACCAAAATGGACTTAGCTGCTATTTTACCTTCGCAAGAGATGGAGTATGTAGAAGAGTTGAGTAATTTAACCCCGTCAGAAACAAATAACCTTAGTTTAAACTCCCGTCAAATTTTAACAATTTTATGTCTCTATCCAGAGTCAGAATTTATCGATTCGACAAAAATTAATAGTATAAGCAATTCCAATTTTAATCTGAAAGATTGGGCAGAAAGAGATTGGATCAATGACCGCAGCGATCGCTACAATTATCGTATTATTGAAGCCGATGGTTTAGAACAAGCAGATATGTTAGCCAGCATTTGGCATTTAGATACTATCGTCTTAGATGGTAGTGGATTAAAAGAGCCATTAACTTACTTGCGATCGCTACATAAATGTGGAACTCTTGCAGCTTTACCTTTGGTAACTTTAGATTCTGCAACTACAGAAGCAGCTAACAAAATTGAAGGTTTGGCAATCTATCCTTGTTTGATCCCGGCAAAATCTAGAAATACTGTTGATTTAATGCAGGTAATACAAATAGCAGCCGGAATAAATAATCATTGAACATTGAACGATAACTAATAACTCAGAGCAATTTTGAAGGTAAAAACTGTAATTTCTGGACGACTATTAAATCTAATGGGGACTGCGGTCATTCCTAAACCTCGATTGGTATATACCAGAGTATGGTCAACTTGGTTTAATCCAGCAAAATATTTCTGACCCCCAGGAGGTAAAAACGAAGGTGGCAAAAAAGGCATTTTAATTTGTCCTCCGTGGGAATGCCCTGATAATTGCAAAGCAAATTTGCCAGTTTTAGCACTAATATCGACAAAATCTGGTTGATGAACTAATAAGATAACAGGACTATTATCTGTTAATTGTTCTACAACTTTAGTTAAATCTGGTTGCCCTACGTAAGGGTCATCAATTCCGGCAAAAATTAATTTTTCAGTGTCTCGATGAATAACATAAATTTGATTATCTAAATTAATAACTTTACTTTTAATTAAAGCTTGTTCCAGTTTTTTTTCTTCTCGATGCTGCCGATCATGATTACCCATAACCGATAAAGTTACTTCTGAAGAATTAATTTGGTTTAAAAATTCAATGAGATTTTCAGCAACAAATTTGTGTTTTCTAGTAATAAAATCTCCAGTAATAACCACTGCATCTGCTTGTTGTTGATTAACTAATCTGGCAATTTTATCCAAACGTGCTTTCGGCATATAATCACTAAGATGAATATCGCTAATTTGGACTAACTTAAAATTATTAAATGACTCGCTTAAATGGGGTATAGTTAAATTAATTGGCACTATTTCTATCCAATTGGGTTCAAGTATTGTACCGTACAAATAACAACAAATAAGTAAGCCACCAACAGTAGCTAAACCATAAGATATCCAGTTTTTAATAGTTTTAATCAAAGTATAATAATACTTGGTTAGCACGTTCAAAAATTGGTAATTAAATATTAGTGAATTATAAAGATCGACACGCAATCATTACAGGTGGTTCGAGTGGTATTGGCAAAGCAACTGCTAAATTATTAGTACAGCAAGGAGCAAATATTTCAATTATTGCTCGCGATCGCTCTAAATTAGCTACAGCCAAACAAGAAATTCAACAGGTAATAATTGACCCCAACCAATACATATTAACCTTGAGTGCCGATGTTGCCCAACCCAGAGAAATCGACTCGGCAATTAATAAGGCGATCACTCAATTGGGTAGTCCTGATTTGTTAATTACTGCTGCGGGAATTGCCCGTCCAGGTTATTTTGCCGATATTCCCATCGAAGTATTTGAAAATACTATGGCAGTAAATTATTTTGGCTCTCTTTACAGTATCAGAGCCGTTTTACCAGCTATGGAAAGACAAAGCAAGGGGCAAATCGTATTAATTGCTTCTGGTGCAGCATTAATTGGTATTTATGGTTATACAGCCTATTGTCCCTCTAAATTTGCCCTCAGAGGCTTAGGAGAATCTCTCAGAGGAGAATTAAAGCCTAAAGGAATCAGAGTAGCGATCGTTTATCCTCCCGATACCGATACGCCACAATTAGCCGAGGAAAATAAAACTAAACCTCCTGCAACCAAGCGTATTACTGCAACAGCAGCTATTTGGACACCAGAAGCAGTTGCCCGACAAATTCTTCAAGGGGTGGAAAATCGGCACTTTACAATTACTCCGGGATGGGAAATGACTATTTTAAGTCAATTACACAGTTTAATTGCACCTGTTTTAAATTGGTATTTTGACCAAATTGTCGACAAACAATAAATTCACCATCAATTGAACCTCCCGCCACTAAAGTGGGGGATTACCATGTAGACTCTTAGCTAGGCTATTGCCCCGCCAGACCGCCGTTACTGGGCTGTTTCTTGGACGGGTCGCTCAACATATTTTACACTCTAACAATCTATTTTGTAAAACCTGCTTAGTTTACAGTTCGATTCATCCCATCGCTAAAGCGAGGGTCTTCTCTCACAAAAAGATAATAATTTGCCACATACTAATACCTAAGACGATCGCGCTGAAATGTTGAGGGAGTAAAAATTTAAATGGTTGATGGGCAATTTTTTGAGTTAGTAAGATCGATAATAATACACCAAAAATTAGAGTAGTTCCCTGTAAAAAAGCGATGACGGCGGGGTGTGCTACCAATACAGGTAAATTTTCCCCACTCAAACCAAAGGTTGCCATTGTTACAGGTAAAACCTTCCCTGCTTCACTTAAACCCAAATGTAAATAATGTGCTAAATTACCTGCCAATACTAAAGGTAAATAGCCGTAGGCTAACTCGATAAATTTACGCGGTTTAAATGCGCGATCGCCCTGAGAACAAAAATATTTAATCGTAAGATAGGCTATAAAAGGCAGAAGGATTGGTAGGCTTAAAGCTAAAACAGAAATTGCTGCGTGAATGCCAAAGTTATTTAAGTTTAAATTTATACCCAGTCTGGTTTCTATTTCTGGTAAATGATGTAAAAAGACGACATTTAATAATAAAAATAATAATGCTACTTCATAACTTCTGGGAGTGTGAGTCGTCCATAATTCGATGGCTGGTGGACGTAAATTCAATTCTACCGAACGATGGGGACAAGCTTTTAAACAAGTCATGCACAAGACACAATCTCGGTTATCTTCTAGTTGGGCGGGATGGGAATATAAAGGACAACCGTCGGTTGCCATTCCTTCTCCTTTTTGCGGTCCTCCTTTATAACATTGATAGGTGGTACATTCTGCCGAACAAGTTCCCTGTTGCGCTCTTAATTCGGTCAGAGAAAGTTTAGCAAATAAGCCATTCATTCCTCCAATAGGACATAAATAACGACACCAAAATCGCCGTTCAAAAATAGCAGAAAATATCATTGCTCCTGCGGTAATTAATAATAACAAACAAGCAGAAAGATAGGCAGTATTTTCTAAATTCCACAATTCTTCCCAAAGTAAGATTAAGGCAAATAAACCAAATAAAAACCATCCCCCCCAGCGATCTGCTGCCTGTCTGGGCCAGCTTTTTAGTTGACGGGGAAATAAATATAAAGATAATTTTTGCGTAATTTCGCCATAAATCATAAAGGGACATACTGCACACCAAAGTCTACCGACAAAAGGGAAACTAATTAATATTAAGGGCCACCACCAAGCCCAAAAAAAATTAAGAGCAAAGTTTTCCTGTCGGTTTTGAGGAGCAATAAATAATACTAAAACCACAAAGGCAAAAAAGCTTAAAGTAAATCCATAGTTAATACGGTCTGGATACCAAGGACTGCGAAGAAAATGCCGCAGTTGAGGATATTTATTTAATAAGTTCAGTCGATATTGTTTTTTCTTACTTTCAGATTGCCAGACAATTTCTTCGGTAACATCAGTACAGCCTTGTAATTGAGTTAAAGCTCGTTCGACAATAATTTTTAATTCTCGAAGGTTATTGGGAAAATCGTAACCCTGTAACTTCCGAATTGCTTCGGGAGTAAATTTGGGTTTATGAATACATTTTTGGCGACCGATTAAATTAATATAATATTTAATTTGTTCTTCTATATCGGCTTTTCTTACTCTTAAAGGCGGAACTTTAATTACATTTTTAACGATAGAATTTAGTTGAGGAATATTTTGTTCGGAAATTAAAACAATTCGCACTTCAGTAGTTTTTGGGTTAACCGGAGGTATCCCTGAGCGAATCACGGAAGTATAGCGATTATTTTTGACTAATTCAATAATTTCTGGCAATAATTCTGATGGTAATTGCTCGATATTATTTAAAATTAAAGTTCCCTTACCCAAGGCTTCAATTAGACCTAGTTTGCCACCACTTCTACCGAATAATTCTGCACCACTAGTTTGTAATTTAGAACAGTCTACTTTAATAATTGATTCCCGACGCAGTGACGATCCAAAATGAATAAGAGCGGCGATATTGTCTTTTTCTAATCCTGGTTCGCCAAAAATAAGTACAGTTTGTTTATTTTCTGAAGCTTGTTTTATCTGCGATCGTAATCTTACCGCATAACGACTTTTGCCGATTATTCCCCGTCTTGCTTTACTTACTAAATAAGGTCTTAAAATGATCTGACGCTCTTGTTCAAAGGCTAATTGTTCCGATAATTCTTTGACTTCTGATGCTAATTGTTGGGAAAAATTTTCTGTAATTTCTGGATATTTTCTAACCAATTCTAAAAAACGTCCGCGCTCAAGAAACCACAATTGACTTTTATCTATGGTTTTAACAGTATATTGAGTAGGTTGTTTTAATAATAAAGCATATAAATTAAGTGCCGAACCAGGTAATAAACCAGAATTTCTAGCCTCTTCTTGAGAGCTACTTTCTAAATAACCGTTACGGAGAATATATAAGCCATCTGGCTCGGTATTTTCTACAATTATCGTTTGTCCTGCTGCAATAGTTTTACTCTCTAACAATGGAGCGATCGCGCTGTAAACTGTTGCAGATAAATTATTCAAACTGGTTCTTTCTTGTAAAAAGGTTACGACATCGGGATGACTCATTGTTTCGCGCTACCCGTAAATTCAATATCTTCATCTTAATTGACATACTCCTACCACTAAACCCTACGGGCTATAGTGGGGGATTCTGAACAGCCAATTACTTGACCATTACTCCACTGAAACAAACTTAGTTGTGCAGGGTTGCTAGGCTCAACAACTAACGTCATTGAT
>JBHJNX010000006.1:0-17232 GCA_050330335.1 Pleurocapsa sp.
CAGTATTCTTGCTATGATTGGGTAAAATCCCTGAAAGCATTGATATCACTATAAGACAAAGTGATACCAGTCTGATACCACTTTTATTATTTATAAAGATTACAAAGCTAAATGTAGAGTCTGAAAGCCTTGTAAAATCGTCGAAACTATCTTGAAATATGCTCGTTTACAGATTCCGATTCTGTAGGTCGCAGGTTCAATTCCTGCTGCGCTCGTTAGATGAAAGCAAGGATATGCAAGGGTTGTAGCTGATAAGCTCAGATGCATTTAAACTGCATATTTGCTTGTTATAAATAAATCTTGCTCCCCCTGCTTCCTCTACCCAATCTCAACAAGCAAATTAAATGAGTGACAGCTTACCCGCTACTTAACTAATCAAACAAAAGTCGATCTGCTGTGACAATTATCCGAAAAATCGGGAATTCTAGGTGTAATATTAAGTTTCATCTAGTGATTATGTTCATTCCTCCTCAATGCGATCGCCTTGCAGATAAGGTTAGTCAGATTCTCGGCTTAGTACCAGCATCAGGCATAGACTGTCAGAATATCAGAATTGTGGAAGCTTCTTTAGCTAAAGCGATCGCCCCAAAGTTTGAAATTGTGTTTGCAGGGGCGTTTAGTGCGGGTAAATCGATGTTGATTAATGCCCTTTTAGAAAGAGAATTACTTTATAGTGCAGAGGGCCATGCGACAGGCACAGAATGTTATATAGAATATGCGGAAGCAGAAGCAGAAAGGGTTGTATTAACTTTTTTGAGTGAAGCGGAGATTAAACAACAGGCTATTAGTTTATGCCAGCATTTAGGTTTATCAGCTAAAGATAATCTTACCAATCCAGAAATTATCGAATTACTTCAGCAAGGTTGTGCTGCCATTATCGAGCAAGAAGGAGGCGCGAGTAAATCAGATCGGGCTAAAACTGCCAATGCTTTAAATTTATTATTGCAGGGATACCAAAATAATCAAAGTCGCATTGACTCCAAACGCCATAATACTTACTCAATGGAGGAATTTAATTTTTCTAATTTGGCAGAAGCAGCCAGTTATGCGCGACGGGGAAGTAATAGTGCAGTATTAACTAAGGTTGAATATTACTGTCACCATCCCTTATTACAAGACGGTAACGTATTGGTAGATATGCCAGGGATTGATGCACCTGTTAAAAAAGATGCCCAACTTACCTACAGTAAAATCGAACATCCCGATACTTCGGCGGTAATTTGCGTACTCAAACCTGCGGCTGCGGGAGAAATGACTTCCGAAGAGACGGAATTGCTAGAAAAGATCAAGTCTAATTTAGGAATACGCGATCGCGTTTTTTATGTTTTTAATCGCATCGATCAAACCTGGTATAACGGGCAATTAAGACAGCGTTTGGATAGTTTAATTGAGACTCAGTTTAGGGATACCCAGCGAGTCTATAAAACTAGTGGTTTATTAGGATTTTATGGTAGTCAAATTAAATCTACTAATAGTGGCGATCGCTTTGGTTTGGATTCGATTTTTGCTGAAAGTGTCAAAGGAATCGGAGGAGAGGAAGAAACACCCCAATTTGTCAGCGAATTTAATAACTATTGCGCCAATTCGGGAAAACTCACCCGCACTCATTTCCGAGTATCGGTAAACGGTTATGAAACCCCCAACGAAAACTACACTCGCATCCTCAGTGAATTTGGCAAGCCTTTAATCGAACAACTGATTACTGACAGTGGTATCGAAGAATTTCGCAATGCTATTACCCGCTACCTAACGGAAGAAAAACGCCCCCAACTATTTGCCAATTTAGAGGCTTTATATTATTTATCAAATGAATTAGAAGATACTCTAGTCATAGGATCGCAAGTATTAGTAACTAACTTCTGTCAGCGTTTGCGCGATCGCACTCAACATCAAGAATATTATCGCGATTTAGATCGTCTTTTAAGAGAAGACACAGGCATTTTGGCACAAATTGACGAATTAGAAACTAAATTAACCCACGCTTTAGTTAGTGAAGCGAAAACCGAGTGCGATCGCTATGTGCGAGAAAGTCCCCGTTTTTACGATGAGGGAACATTTTCTATTTATCAATTCCGTCAAACTTTACAACAAACATCCCAAGGTTACGACTGCGAAAGCATGGTAAAAGCTGAACCCGCAATTTGCCAGTTATTAAAATTAGATTTTGAACCCAAAGTTTCTACTACAATTCGTAGTAATTTTCGTCAAACTATCAATCAAACTATTAAAACCCATCTGCTACCAATAGCACGACAACAAGCAGATAAAATCCTGCAATATTACCCCCAAGCCAGGAAAGTTTTAGAACAAACTCTCGAACAAGAAGCGATCGCGAAAATTGCCCTCAATCAAAAAGCAAAAATAGAACTAGAGGAGCAAATAAAACTTTATAACCAGTCAGTAACTGGTATTAATAATTGCTTGCGATCACTCAATTTATCTGACTATCAATTACCTGTTATTGAATCAATGTAATCAAGACAAAAAACATCATTTTGACTCTCGTTTTTAGGGTTACTACGATTAAATTTTATTTTTTCGTAAAGCGATCGCCTGTGGGTTAAAAGGTCTAAAATTCTGATTAGCTCTAGATTATAAGTTAAAATAAACTCTATTTTAATCATGGCTAAAAGTAATCCTGCAACTACTAAAGCTACAGCAAGAAAATCTAACAACAAGTCTCTTCCAGGTAAGTTAATCGTTAAAACAGGTAAATTTATCTGGACGACAATGTGGCAGATCATGATGTCTCAACTTGCCCCCAGTAATAAGTCTGGAGAATATATTCGCCCTGCCAGTCAGTTTCGAGATACTATTGGTACAGCAACTTATCTCCCCCAAAGCGATCGCTATCGTCTCATTGTAGGTATGGGGTGTCCTTGGGCGCATCGGACATTAGTAGTCAGGGTATTAAAGGGTTTAGAAGAGGCGATCGCTGTATCTGTAGTTTATCCTTCTTCTGATGAGGGAATTTGGCTCTTTTCCCAACCAGAAGAAAAATGTCATACCCTACCCCAACTCTATCAATTAGCCCAATCTGGCTATCGGGGACGTTCTACCGTACCTGTATTATGGGATAGCAAGACTAAAACTATCGTCAATAACGAAAGTGCCGAGATTATTGTTATGCTAAATTCGGAATTTAATGAATTAGCAACTCATCCCCATCTCGATCTCTATCCTGAAGCAGAGAAACCAGAAATTGATCGCTGGAATGACAAGATCTATCATCGGGTAAATAATGGGGTTTATCGTTGCGGTTTCGCTCAAACTCAATCAGCATATGACATTGCCTGTGAAAAGTTATTCGATACTTTAGATGAAATTGATGGGGTTTTGCAAACTCGGCGTTATCTATGCGGCGATCGCCTTACTCTGGCTGACGTGCGGTTATTTACAACTTTATTTCGGTTTGATATCGTCTATTACGGATTATTTAAGTGTAATCGCCGCCGCATTCGCGATTATGATAATTTGGGAGCTTATTTACGGGATTTATATCAATTACCGGGAGTTGCTGCTACTTGCGATTTAGAAAGCATCAAACGGGATTATTATGGTAATCTTTTCCCCCTCAACCCAGGTGGCATTATCCCCGCAGGACCGGATATTACAAATTTACTCGAACCCCACCAGCGAGAACAAATAACTACTCAGGGATCAGATTAAGATTTAATTTTCAGCATTAGAGTAATACTTCTAGTTGCCATAAATAAAGTCAAAGCCAACCAGAGTAAATCATTAGTCTGCCAATACCAAGCAGCGATCGCGCTGGGGGTAAAACCTAACAAGACAGCGATTAAAGTAGAGTCACGTAAAATTTTACCCGCCGTCAAGCCGATAAAATAGCCATCTAACATATAAGCGATCGAACCAAACCCCAGTATGGGAAACAACCACCAAACATTATTTTGGACTACAGCAATTATTCCCTCGTGGTTGCTTAACAAGCCAAATAACCTCTGGGGAAAAAAACAAAATATACTAGCAAAACCCAATCCCGCCATTAAACTGGCACTACCTGCTAGCTTCAATAAAGGAATCAATCCCTCTGGTTGACCTTGTCCCCGGAGGTTTCCAGCAATACCTTCAGTAGCAAAGGCAATTCCATCAATAAAATACGCCGCCAAGGTGACTACTTGTAACAACAAAGTGTTGCTTGTTAATATTTCCGTTCCCATAACTGCACTGAGATTGGTAAAGAGGGCAAAAGTAGAAACTAATGCCAGAGTACGAATTAATATATCTCGATTGAGGTCAAAAATCCCTTTTAATGCCGAAAAATTAAAAATTTGCTCCCCAGGAAAACGCCAATTGCTTAATGGAAGTTGACGCAATACTAAAACCAAACCTACAAACAGAGTAAGATACTGACTGATTGCCGTTGCTATGCCAGCACCAGTACTCCCTAGCTGCAAATTCACAATAAATAAATAGTCAAAAATAATATTAGCTCCCTTACTAACCGTAGAGAGCAATAAAACTTTTCCCGCTTCTTCTCTCCCCAAAAACCAACCCAATAAAACAAAGTTCAACAGAGTAGCGGGTGCGCCATAAATCAACCCATTGTAATAATCCCTACCTGCTTCTAACACCTCTGGTTCGGCTTTCAAGAGAGCAAAACCTACTTCCCTTAATGGCTGGTGTAACAGCAGAATCATCATGCCAATACCCAGGGCGATCGCACCGTTGCGTAATAAAATCAGAATAACTTGCTCGGTTTCCCCTCTACCTCTGGCTTGAGCAGTTAGTCCGGTTGTTCCCATCCGCAGAAAACCAAAAGTCCAGTAAATATAGTTAAATAAAACTGTGGCGATCGCCACTCCAGCAAAATGTCGAATTTCCGTTAAATGCCCCAAAAATGCCGTATCTACTAAACTGGCCAACGGCACCATTAAATTAGACAAAATGTTGACTGCTGCCAAACGCCAAAAGCGAGACTGATGATAAAATTGCCGAGAATGATTGTTATCCAAAATTCTGATAAATTGCCAACTATAGCAATCCTAAATCATTCATCAAAACTCCTTCCCTCTGCTGCCTTGCTTCACCAGCAAAGTTCATGACTTAAGCAGTATCTCTGTACTATAGTAATTCCCAGCTACTTATACGAAATCTAAAAATGAATGCTACAAATTAATACTCTTACTTAAAGTATTTGATATTAAGGTTTATTTTACAAACACGCCGTCAAAAAAATAGCGCGCCACCCCTGACACGCTTAACTGATTAGGTAAATAATAATGAACATCTAGTCGTTAATTAAATTATTTCATAGCTTTATGACTTTGAATGCTTTTTCATCAACTCTTTTTAAAAGCCAGATTTATCTTCATCTAAAATTTAAAAATTAATTTTTGCTACTAAAGTTTAACTTTTTGATCATCACGAGTTTTACCCACGGTGGGGATGTTAGCTTAATCCTTGTGAAGTAAAAATCATAGACTTATCCCTGTCTTAATACCAGCAAAAAAAATCTCAACTCAATATTGATTTACTGGAGTAATCAGTGGTTACAATTTCAAATTCCAATATATCTACCGAACACGAACAGCAACGGTGCGATCGCGAATCAATAGCAGCAGATAACAGAGTCGCAGTCTTATTAATGGGTTATGGAGAAGTTGAAAATTACGAAGACTTTGCTAATTATAATGAACAGGCATTAAACCTTTTAACAGCTAAGTTTGCCCCAGTACCCACTTGGATTTACCCAGCGATCGCCAAGTTATTGGCAATTTTCGATTTACATGAATGGAGTCACCAACACGATAATTTTATTTCTCCCCATAATGGCATTTTTGAACGACAACGGGCGGGAATTGAAGCTAAACTCCAAGAAACTTGGGGAAATCGGGTCAAAGTCTTTAAAGCTTTTAATTTTTGCGCTCCTTTCCTTCCAGAACAAGTATTAACCGAAATTCAAGCCGAAGGATTTGATAAACTTTTAATTTATCCTTTATTGGTAGTTGATTCTATTTTTACCAGTGGTATCGCTGTCGAACAGGTTAATAAAGCTTTAACTCTGAAAGCTGAAGGAGATTCTCATTGGTTGAAAAACATTCGTTATATTCCATCTTTCTATAATCAGCCCGACTACATTAAGTTACTGGCTTGTATGGTAGAAGAAGAGATCGCTAGCAAACTAGCATCGGGACATTTGGCTTCTCAAATTGGTATTGTTTTGATGAATCATGGTTGTCCTCACAAAGCTAAAGGATTTACTTCCGGTATTGATGAAAGTCAAGTTTTGTATGAGTTAGTTAGAGAAAAACTAATCGATAAATACCCTCTAATTTCCGTCGGCTGGCTAAATCACGATACACCGCTAATTGAATGGACACAACCTAATGTTAAACTAGCTGCACAAAATCTCATTGACTTGGGTGCAACATCTGTAATTATGATGCCTATTGGTTTTGCTACTGAAAATCATGAAACCCTTTTAGATGTAGACCATATTATTCATAATTTACAACATAAAAATTCTGAAGTAACCTTTATTAGAATGCCCTGTGTTAACGATCGCTCTGAATTTTTGGATATGGCAGCAGTATGGGCAAACCCTCAAATTGAAGCTTTATTATCTCAAACAGGCGTTGTAGTTAATCCCCAATTAGGCAAAGCACAGGCAGTACATCATCATCATCATCAACATTAGAAGCAACAGACAAAACAAAATGAGGTCAATGGCTGTAAAACAATTGTATTAAACTGCTAAAAATCTTTGAATTACTTCCTGACTTAATTCTGCGGTGCTACCGGAGGCAACAATACCACCTTTTTGCATGGCATAATAGCGGTCTGCTTGACGCACGAAATGCAAGTGTTGTTCAACAAGTAAAACTGAAATGCCAGTAGCTTCAATAATGCCCTTGACTGCCGCTTCAATTTCTAAAATAATCGAAGGTTGAATTCCCTCTGTTGGTTCATCTAAAACCAAAAGACGGGGTTTACCCATTAAAGCACGAGCGATCGCCAGTTGTTGTTGTTGTCCCCCACTCAAATCTCCACCCATACGGGAGAGCATGGTTTTTAATACGGGAAAGAGATCAAAAATCTCATCGGGAATTGATTCATTCCCCTTTCTTCCTTGAGGAAGTGCCTCTAAACCTAATAATAAGTTATCTTTAACTGAAACGCGAGGAATAATTTCCCTCCCTTGAGGTACATAACCAATTCCCATTTTTGCCCTACGATCTGGCGATAATTTAGTAATAGGTTTGTCGGCAAAAAAAATATTTCCCGTGCGGGGTTTGAGCAAGCCCATAATAGTTTTTAATAAAGTAGTTTTTCCTACTCCATTACGTCCGATCAAACATACCATTTGTCCAGAAGGTACACTTAAATCTACATTACGTAAAATATGACTTTCACCATAATAAACATTGAGATTGGCAACTCTTAACATTAAATCTGTTGTTTGTTGTTTGTTGTTTGTTAATTGTTCATTAGTCATTAGTTATTAGTTATTAGTTATTAGTTATTAGTTATTAGTTATTAGTTATTAGTTATTAGTTATTCGTTATTCGTTATTAGTTATTAGTTATTAGTTATTAGTCATTAGTTATTCGTTATTCGTTATTCTGATGCTTCTCCTAAATAAACTTCAATAACGCGAGGATCGTTTTGTACTTCGTCCATCGTACCTTCACAAAGCAAACTGCCTTGGTGTAATACGGTTACTTTATCGTTAGCAATTTGACGGACAAATTCCATATCGTGTTCGATCGCAATAATTGAATGACTTTCGGCTAAAGAAAGTAATAATGCTCCTACATTTTCTGTTTCTTCATCTGTCAATCCTGCGGCTGGTTCATCTACTAATAATAAATCGGGTGATTGCGCCACTAACATTCCAATTTCCAGACGTTGTTTTTCTCCATGAGAAAGCAAGTTAGCAGTTAGGTTAGCTTTAGTATCTAAACCGATAGTTTCTAATAGTCCTGCTACAGTTCTAATTTCTGATGATTGAGGACGACCTAATAGAGTAGAAAAAACATTTTTATTGCGGTTGCAGACTAAATCTAAGTTTTCTCTAACTGTAAGATTTAAATATACTCTGGGAGTTTGAAATTTGCGACCAATACCCAAACGGGCTATTTTATATTCTGGTAATTTTTTTAAATTTTTACCTTTAAATAATACCTTGCCTGTATTTGGCTGTACTTTACCAGTAATTACATCTAAAAAAGTCGTTTTCCCCGCTCCATTAGGGCCGATAATAACTCTTAACTCGCCAGTCTTCATAGCAAAGTTTAAGTTATTTAGGGCTTTAAAACCATCAAAACTTACGGTTAAATCTTGTATTTCTAATATTTTGTCATTAGTCATTAGTCATTTGTTTCTAGTATTAAGAAAAGAGTCATTTAAAATTTTTCTATTTGTTCTTTTTCTTGCTGAATATCTGGGTTTACTTCAATTTCAGGATAGGTAACTAAACGTTGACGAATACCGAAAAATGATAGTAAATTATTCCAGCCATTATTCAACCACCAGCCAACAATACCATCGGGTAAAACCGTGACAACAATTAAGAATAATGCACCTTGGAAAAATAACCAAACTTGGGGAAAACTTTCACTTAAAAATGTTTGTGCCAGCCTCACTAATAACGTTCCTAAAATTGCACCGATCAAAGTTCCTCTACCGCCGACAGCAACCCAAATTACCATTTCAATCGAGAAAGCAACTTCCATAATGCTGGGATTAATAATACCAGTTTGTACCGTATATAATGCTCCGGCAACCCCTGCGATCGCTCCAGAAATAGCAAATACTAAAACTTTGTAACCCGTAGGATTGTAACCAGAAAATCTAACTCTAGTTTCATCATCACGAATTGCTTTTAACAATCTACCAAAACGTCCACTAGTCAACCAACGACAGAGTAAATAAATTAATAGCAATAAAATCACTGTGACAATATAAAAACTTCGTTGCACCAGAGGAGAACTTACTAGCGCACCAAAAATTCTTTCTGTATCGGTTTTTAACCCGTTTGTACCGTTAATTAACTCTTGTTGACCGTTAAAGAAATTATAAAAAACTAGTAATGCCGCTTGGGTCAAAATCGAAAAATAAACCCCTTTAATGCGGTTACGAAATACTAAATAACCTAGTAACCCCGCCACAATTCCAGGAATAATAATTAAAGCTATAATAGTAACAGGAAAAGAATAAAAAGGTTGCCAAATCCACGGTAATTCTCTAACTCCATAAAGAGTGAAAAATTCGGGTAATTGTCCTTCGGGTAGTTGCAAGTTCAAGTGCATTGCTAGAGCATAACCACCCAAAGCAAAAAAGATACCATGACCCAAGCTCAACAATCCCGTATAACCCCAGATTAAATCCAGACCTAAAGCTACAATTGATAGAGATAAAAATCGACCTACAAGACGCAGCCTAAAAGCAGGTAAAATTGAGGGCAAAATAATTGCCAAAATAATTATAAATGCTGCAATCAATCCAATTTCAATTATTTTATTTTTGCGTTCTCGTTGTTTAAGTTGAATACTAGTTTCCATTATTAATTATTAATTACAATTCGGCAGTTCTTCCTTTTTGAGGAAATAATCCAGCAGGTTTGATTTGTAAAAAAGCAATAATCAAAGCAAATATCATTACTTTAGCCATGCTGCTATTGGCAAAAAATAAAAAGAAATCTACTAAAGATTGGGATGCAGAGATTGATGTTAGGAATAGTGCCACACTCCCCGAACCAATTAAGTAGTTAAAGATACCAATACCCATAGCTGCCACAACTGTTCCCAATAAATTGCCCACACCACCTACAACTACTACCATAAAAGTATCAATAATATAGTTTTGACCAGTATTAGGGCCGACAGAACCCAGTAAACTTACTGCACAACCTGCAATTCCAGCCAAACCTGAACCCAAGGCAAAAGTTAAGGCATCTACTTTATCTGTAGGAATACCCAAACAAGAACTCATGGTACGATTTTGGGTAACTGAGCGTATTCTCAACCCCCAAGCAGAACGTTGTAAAAACCAGTACACAGCAATTAGACATAAAATTGTTAAGGCAATAATAAATAGACGGGCATAGGGCATTTGAACACCCAAAATTCTAATCCCACCTCGTAGCCAAGAAGGTGCAGTTACATCAACATTTCTGGCACTAAACCAAGCCCTAGTTAAAACAGGAACTTGAGAGAGCAAAAAATTACTAGCGATCGCCATAGCTGTAGAGATAAGCAATAAAATAGTAATAGCTCTATTTTTAATTATTTCCCAATTGGGACGACCCTGAAGAATCGTCATACCCCCGAAAAATAACAGAGAAAATATACCTAAACAAATAAACAACGACCAGTTAACACTTCTGACAAACTGCCTGAGAATCAAGCTCACACCCCAAGTTGCCAACAGGGTTTCTAAAGGTCTGCCATAGAGAAAACGAATTGCACCCCTTTCTAAAATTATCCCCACGATGGCAGAAATGAGAAAAGCGATGGGAATCGCCACAATAATATAAAAATCAAACCAAGGACTGCCAAAAGATTTAAAGATGTTTTGCACGACAAAAGTCGTATATGCCCCCAACATCATCAATTCACCATGGGCGAGATTAATCACCCCCATGAGTCCGAAGACAATTGCCAATCCTAAAGCCGCAATTAATAATACCGAACCAATACTCAGACCGTTAAATAATCCTTCTATTAATGGAGTCACAATTTATTTAAATTTATTTAAATACTTTGTAAGGTGGGCATTGCCCACCTTACTGTACTGTTAACTGATGAAATTAGGTTGCATCTACTTTGTATTTACCACCTTTAGTAGGATCGCTCCAGTCGCAGGCATATCCTTTAGTTTCTGGTACGTATTGATTCCAAGGCACTGGATCTACTACACCTTCAGTAGACGAAACAATGTCAAATAAGCCGTCATCCCTTACCTGACCGATACGTACTGTTTTGGAAATATGGTGGTTGGGGAACATTTTCACAGGCCCTTCTGGGGCAGCAAATTCTTGTCCGATTGCTGCTTTACGAACTGCTTCCAGGTCGGTACTACCTGCCGCTTCTACTGCCTGTTTCCACAGGTAAACCATAATATAAGCCGCTTCCATGGGATCGTTGGTAACGCGGTCTTCGCCGTATTTAGCTTTAAAAGCCGTAACGAATTTTTCGTTTTCGGGACTTTCTACAGTTTGGAAATAGTTCCAAGCAGCATAGTGACCTAGTAAATACTCTTTACCAATTTGTCTGACTTCTTCTTCAGCAACACTTACAGACATGACGGGATATTGATCTGCTCCCAATCCAGCACCCTGCAACTGTTTGAAGAAAGCAACATTACTGTCACCATTGAGACTATTAAAGATTACACCACCATTAGGTAAGGCAGCTTTAATCTTGGCAATAATCGCCGTGACTTCCGTATCTCCCAAAGGCAGATAATCTTCACCTACAGTAGTACCGCCTTTAGCTTTTAATTGCTCTTTGATAATAGTATTTGCAGTGCGGGGGAAGACATAATCTGAACCCACTAAGAAAAACTCTTTGCCTTTATTTTCTAACAACCAGTCCACTGCTGGTTCGATTTGCTGGTTGGGTGCTGCACCAGTATAGAAAATATTGTTCGAGCATTCCTGTCCTTCATACTGAACGGGATACCACAACATATGTTTCTTGGTTTCAAATACAGGCAACACTGCTTTACGACTAGCAGATGTCCAACAACCAAAAACTGTTGTCACCTTATCTTGGTCGATTAATTTAGCTGCTTTTTCAGCAAAGGTAGGCCAATCCGAAGCACCATCTTCTTTAATTGCCTCAATTTGTTTACCTAAAACTCCACCAGCCCCATTGATTTCTTCAATCGCCAGCATTTCAGCATCAACTACAGTGGTTTCGCTAATCGCCATCGTACCGCTTAAAGAATGCAGAATACCAACTTTGATCGTATCTCCACCTCCGCCGCCAGTATTAGCAGCATCTGTAGTAGGTGTATCGGCTGCATTATCGCCAGTATTGCCAGCATCAGCACAGCCTTTTAAAAGTAAACTGGCTACTACTCCAGTAGAGCCATATAGTAAAAATTTCCGTCTTCCTAAGTTTGACATAATTGTATATTGATTATTCTCCAAATAACTTCATTCAATCTGTATTGCCTACAGAAAATTAGAAGTCCAAATATAGTGCAAAAGCATAAATGCATCCATAGTAATTGTGGGCATTATTCGAGAAAAAATTGTAGTTTACAATACCAAAAAAATAGATTCACAGGATACAAAAAAAATGTGCGATTTATACATAAGAGGAGTGCTGAAATTCCTCAAAGTTTTATCTGTTCTGGGATTGGAGTCAAAAATAAAAGAACTATGAAGATTTCATTAAGGTAAAGAAGTTTTAAGTATGTTTAATCATTGGTCATTGATTGGGTATAAAAATAAAAATAGTCTTGAGCTTGTCTAGTTTTGGTGATTTTTCTCAGATAATTGATAATTGCTTATTGATAATTGATAAAAATGCAGCTATCACCTCAAGAACAAGATAAATTAATCATATTTACCGTAGGATTACTAGCAGAACGACGCAAAAATAAAGGTTTAAAGTTAAACTATCCTGAAGCAGTAGCATATATCTCGGCAGCTATTTTAGAAGGTGCGCGAGAAGGAAGAAGCGTCACTGAATTAATGAGTTATGGCACTACCATACTTAGTCGCGATGAAGTTATGGAAGGTATTCCTGAAATGATCCATGAAGTACAGGTAGAGGCGACTTTTCCCGATGGAACTAAATTAGTCACCGTACACAACCCAATTCAGTAAGTTAATCATAAAGCGATCGCCTTACTTCTAGTTATTAGTTATTAGTTATTAGTTCTCTCAAACGCTATTACTTGAACTAATTTAACAATCTATGAATCTATACTGGCGATAGTAATAATCTTTACAGGATTAAAATATTAATGGGAGCTTTCAAGACGGCAATCTTTAAATAAGCTCCCAAAAATTTCTATAAACTCAGTGTAATTATAGCAATGGCTACAGAGCAAGATAAACAAAATTTGGAATTAGTCGAAATTAAAAATTTAATTAGCGATCGCTTTAATCAATTAGATCGCAAACTCGATGAAAATAAAGCCGAACTCAAACAAGATATCGCTCAAGTTGAGAGTAAACTAGAAAAACAAATTATTAAATTAGAGGGTGATATCAAAACCCTTGACGTTGAACTTAAAGGGATCGACAAGCGATTGTCTAATGTAGAAATTTCCGTCAGTAAAATTCCTGAAATCACAGAAAAGTTTGGGGAATTAAAAAATTGGAGACAAACAGCCTTTCTGATTATAGCCGGTGTTGTCAGTGCTTTTTTAGGCTGGATTGCTAGGGGTGGTAAAGTTTAACTAAATAACCAGTAACTATCAATACAAATTATGATTCCAGGCGAAATTATTACCCAACCAGGAGAAATTGAATTAAATGCAGGTAGAGAAACTATTATTATTGAAGTAAGTAATACAGGCGATCGCCCGATTCAAGTCGGTTCTCACTTTCATTTTTATGAAGTCAATGCCGCACTACAATTTGATCGCGAAGCTACAAAAGGAATGCGTCTTGATATTCCCGCAGGGACAGCAGTAAGATTTGAACCAGGAGACGAAAAAACAGTAAACTTAGTTGCGATCGCTGGTAGTAGAGAAATTTATGGTTTTAATGGTTTAGTAGAAGGAAAAGTATAAAAAGTAATAAGTAATCAGGTTTGTTTTCTATTTCTTATTCTCTTAATGACTAATAACTAATAACTAATAACTAATAACTAATGACTAATGACTAATGACTAATGACTAAATCTGTAGCTAGATTAGGTATTGGGGGACCTGTAGGAAGTGGCAAAACTGCTTTACTAGAATGTTTAGTCCCCATGTTGACGCAACAGGGTATAGAAGTAGCAGTAGTTACTAATGATCTGTTGACTACTGAAGATGCAGATCGCTTAAAGAGTAAGGGTTTTCTCGCGCCAGAAAGAATTATCGGTGTAGAAACCGGTAGCTGTCCCCATACGGCAATTCGAGAAGATCCGACGATGAATTTATTGGCGGTAAGGGATTTAGAATTACTCTATCCTCAATTAGATTTAATTTTTATCGAAAGTGGTGGCGATAATTTGGCTTCTACTTTTAGTTACGATTTGGTAGATGCTTATGTTTTTGTCATTGATGTGGGTGCGGGAGATGATATTCCCCGTAAAAATGGCCCTGGTTTTGTCCAAGCTGACTTAGTAGTAATTAATAAAATCGATCTTGCACCTTATGTGGGTGCAGATTTGGATTTAATTCGTCAACAAGCACCAGAATATCGTCGGGGTAAACCCATTGCTTACACTAACTGTAAGACTGGAGAAGGTTTAGATCGGGTTAAAAATTTTATTTTAGAAACATTATTATTTAATCTTAGTTCGGGATGAAACAGTTGGCTATTAGTTATTAATTAATGAATAAATATCAAAATAATTTAGAATTACATTTAAAAAACAACTGCGATTTACAAACTGTTGGCCACCATCGATATACAACTTATCCTTTACGTTTATCTCGCGTATTTCGTTTAGATGGGATTAATAGCAACCGCGCTTATTTTTACAGTATGAATACATCTCCAGGTTTATTGGCGGGAGACGAATTAAACATATCTTTATTATTAGAAACTAATAGTAATTTATATCTTACAGACCAGGCGGCTACTAAAGTTCATCCCATGCCAGATGGAGAAAGTAAAGCAACAGTTAATTATCAAATAGAAGTGCGTCCGCAAGCCAATTTAGAATTAGTTCCAGAACCAATTATTCTATATACTGATGCTGCTTTAAACCAAAATACTGCAATAAAACTTGACTGTGAAGCAAAATTATTTTTAACTGAAATTGTTTTGCCAGGAAGATTGGCTAGAGGAGAATCTTATCAATTTCGTTATTATTTAAATCGTCTAAAAGTTAGCGATCTGACGGGTAAACTATTATTTAAAGATGCCATGTACTTAGAAGGTAAAACTAACCTATTTAAAGATAGTAAATTATTTACTCCCCTGCCAATTATGGGTAGTGCGATCGCTATTTATCCCAATTTGAATCTAGATAAATTAAATACCCAAATAGAATCGATCCAGATGGACAATTTCCCAAAACTTATGGTTGCTACTTCGATTTTACCAAGCGATCGCGGGTTGCTCATTCGGGCTTTTGCTAGTAAAACTATCCAACTCAAACGATATTTTCATCTTATTTTACAATCCATTCGTAACTTAACCCAAGATTCCGATTTACCTTATATCCCCAAATAACCTGAGTTCGAGTTAATACAGTTTAAGACTAAAATTGATAACTGATAACTGATAACTGATAACTGATTATGAGCGATCGCCTGGCTTTTATTCGTTCTGACTTAGCTTCTTTTGCGGCTTATACTCCCCACCCTGGAGGTAATATTGCTTTTCCCATCGATCGCCTTGATACTAATGAAAGTCCTCTAGATTTACCGCAGCAAGTCAAAGAAAAATTAGCTTGGATGTATCAGAGGGAATTAGAAACCAATCGCTATCCCGATGGTAGTCATTTTCAACTCAAAGAAGCGATCGCCGAATATGTCAATGAGTCAGCAGGGTTAAATAATTTTATTGCAACGGCTAATCTTAGTGTTGGGAATGGTTCTGATGAACTAATTCGTTCGATCTTAATTGCGACCTGTTTAGGAGAAGCAGCAGGGATTTTGGTAGCCAACCCTACATTTTCTATGTATGGCATTTTAGCGCGGACATTGAGTATTCCTGTAGTTACTGTTTCTAGAGAAGAAAAAGATTTTAGCATTAACCTCGATGAAGCCAACAGAGCGATCGCCTATAATCCATCGATACGAGTAGTATTTGTTGTGCATCCCAACTCACCTACAGCCAATACTCTCACGGAAGCAGAACTGGAATGGTTGCGTAATTTACCAGAAAACATTTTAGTAGTTATAGACGAAGCTTATTTTGAATTTAGCCAAACTTCCGTCGTTGCCGAACTAGACCAACATCCCAACTGGATCGTGTTGCGTACCTTTTCTAAAGCTTTACGGTTAGCTGCTCATCGAGTAGGTTATGCGATCGCTCATCCTCAAGTTATTGCTGTTTTAGAAAAAGTCCGTCTTCCTTATAATTTACCGAGTTTTTCTCAGGCGGCGGCTCTAGTAGCATTACAAAACAGAGAAATTATTTTACCCTTAGTTGACGAAATACGGCAAGCAAGAAGTATCATGTGGGATATTTTAGCTAAAAACGACAAAATCAATGTCTGGAAAAGTCAGGCAAATTTTTTCTATTTAAGACTTAAAAATACTACTGCTAAAGATTGTGAAGCTAAATTGAGTCAGCTTACCCAAAATCTCAAAGCTCAAGGAACTTTAATTCGCCATACTGGAGGTGGTTTGAGAATTACCATCGGTATGCCAGAGGAAAACCTCCGTACCCTACAAAGATTACAGGATAGTCTGTAAAACGTGAGAATATTAAAAGATAAGTTTTTCTATCGAAAACAATGACCGAACGCGCTTATAAATATAGGTTTTACCCAACCCCCGAACAAGAAAATCTCTTGCGTCGAACAACCGAGATATCAACGCCAGTCGTAATATTTTGGCTGCGGGACTCGCAGTTATATGAAGTTCGTTTGAATAGTTTTAATTAAAGCTCGCGCAAAGACGCAAAGACGCAAAGATTTTGTAGTAAGTAATTAAGCGGACTTCATATTACAGTCTGTGGAGCGAACGTAAGACCTGATAGAAATAGCTCTAAAGGGCAGTTGCGAAAAACCAAAGGACGCGATGGGAGCGAGTTTAGCTCCCATTCTAGCCGTCCGCGTAATGGAAAGAAACAGAAACCTAAGTCGTGAGTCTTAGGAATCCCAAGGGGCTGTCTCTTGAAGTTTCTTCAAGAGTTTATAAGCCCCGCCCGCTTTCTTCGCGAGGCAACGAGCGTTTAGCGGTGGGAGGATGTCAAGTTACTGTCTAGTAACAATCTTAAACTCAGAAAAATAAACACGATCGCTGTCTGTAATGCTGTTTTACGTAAAGATGATGCAATAAGCCGCATTATTTCACTGAAACTCCTCAACTTTTGTAAGGGCGAACGGCTGTACTTTTATTTCTGAGCCATTTTATACAGTCTTTCTTTAAAAGCCATACTGCTTAAAGAACGCAATAGCAAGATAAACCAAAAACCGG
>JBHJNX010000007.1:0-14047 GCA_050330335.1 Pleurocapsa sp.
AATTGGTAGTATTTTAGGCATTACTGCTATAGGTGGTTATATATTTTTACAGCAAAACCCCACTCATCCCTTGATACAAAAACTCGAACAATTACTTCCATATGGAAACTAATCTGTCAGTGCTGCCTACATATAGGGTTGAGAAGCAATAAGTCTTTCAAGTGCAGTAATAAAACCTGTGGATGGGTTGGAGATGCTGAGCGAAATGGCTCGGAAATGATTGCATTAGTAGGTTTGTCTGTAAATCAGCCCCTTGGCTCAGAGTTGTTGGCTTGTTCAGTTAATTCTAGGGCTACCGAAAGCCAAGGGGCTGTCATCTGAGGCTTCCTCAGATGTTCATACGCCCCGCCCCGCCTTCTAGGCGTGGGGTAGTTTACGCACTAATGGGTTCTACACAAATAGTTAATTCTCTAGGTTGACACCGATTAATCTGAATATCGATAATTAAACTACCTTCTCGGCTTAAATCTTGAATATAACCGTTTTTATGCCTTACAGCCTCATAATAGCGATCAAAGACTCCAAAATAATAGATATACATAGGTTTAGTTGTTGAAATTTTTATCCACCATCCAAATTCTTGTGTTTGTTGATTCATAGTCTTGTTTAATTTTTAAAAACCAGTTTCCCGCATTGCTTCTAAATAATTGTTATTGGATTTGCGACTTTAGCCATCTTGATAATTCATTGGTTGTGGCAATTAATCAATTAAATACAACTACATCTCTCAACTATTGCTATTATTTATCTTAATATTGCTTGTTATTTATCTAAAATTGTTTTAACTATTACGAAAAATGGTTAAGAATAATTACTTTTTAGATATCTTATTCTAAGGTAATTAATCGTTTCCATAACATAAATAATATAACTGAAATTTTGCAATCGGTGAGGGAAAAAACATGAAAAGTATGATTTGGCATCCCGAAGAACAAGACCAAAAAGTCAATCAATATTTAGCTCAAACCAATCGCGCACCTTATGCAACGATCATTGCTGTAGCTTTTAGTATATTTTGCCTCTTTACACTTTTAGTTTTGTTTGGAACTTTTTAAAAAATTTCACAGCGATCGCTCTTAATTGGTACTTCCAGAAAGAAACAAGTTAATTGAAACAACAATATTTAACTTAAGGGGTAAGACAAGACCTAGTTGGATCGATGGAGAGTGTTACCCCTTGCACTAAGAAATTAAATAAACCTATGAGCATAAGTCTAATTATTCCAATTTTGCTCAGGAAGATGATCAGCAGATTCTTTCTCCCCAAGCCTCCCCTGCTCCCCCAGCTTTAAAAGGGACGGAACATTTTTTTTATTTGGCAGTCCCTCAGTTCAGGTCGCACCCTCTTCAGCGAGCTGCACTATCCTTTTTTGTTAACAGCCCATCTTCAAGTTATGAAGATATGCGACAATCATCAAGTAATCTCCGATCAGTTGAACATTTTAGTATTTAAGACTAATGATGAATGAGAATCTTCCTATAATATATATATCCGTTTTACTAGGCTTATCAATCTTTGCCGCTGTCTTTATTTTGCGAGAAGTTATTAAAACTCGCCGGCAAGAAAGTAGTTTTTCTCGCCTACAAAAAAAACTTAAACAGGGAAAAGGTACGGCTCAAGAATATTATGAATTAGGCAGTTTATATCTCGATAAAAAATTGTTTGTGCAGTCGGTATCACTATTGCAAAAAGCTTTAAAAGCTGATAAAAAATTAGAGCCAGAAAATGTAGCTTTGATTCATAATGCTTTGGGTTATGCTTATTTTGCTCAAGAACAATATGATATTGCCATTCGCCAATATAAAGAAGCACTAAAACTCTATCCTGAATATGTCATTGCTTTAAATAATTTAGGTAATGTCTACGAGAAAAAACAAATGACTGTCAAAGCTCTAGAAACCTATCAAGAAGCCTTAAAATACGAACCAGAAAACAAAACAGCCAAACGCCGCGCTCAATCTCTAGAAAAACGCTTAGTGCCTTCTAGTTCTCAAACTAGTTAAATTTAAGAGCTACTTTATAAGTCTTTAGTGTTGAGCGATCGCCTTAAAGGGAATCGCTAAATCTAAACTACAGGGGCGATCGCTTTTCCCTCCAGTTCCAGAGCTACAAACAAATTACTTTTCGGTTTTATACTTTAAAAGATTATCCATAATTGATATGTAATCAATTGCACACCCCCCCCTGGACAATGTTAGTTTAACAATAGAAATATTTTAAACTATGGGGAATATAACTAAATTGAAACAAAGTTACGTAATCGCAACCGAAGCCTGGCAGATCTTAGAATCATCGATTATTTACTATCAAAATCGTCCCATAGGTACTCTGGCAGCTTGTGATTATAGTACCCCTGCTGTTAATTACGATCAGTGTTTTGTTCGAGACTTTGTACCGGCGGCTTTAATATTTTTAATTCGTGGTAAAACCGAAATCGTACGTAACTTTTTACTGCAAACCCTCAAATTGCAAATTAAAGAAAAGCAACTAGATTTTTTAGAGGCGGGGCGGGGTTTAATGCCCGCTAGCTTTCAGGTAATTGATCGAGGAGACGAACAATACATCAAAGCCGATTTTGGCGATCGCGCCATTGGTAGAGTTACCCCGGTAGATTCTTGTTTGTGGTGGATGTTTCTCTTGCGGATCTACATCAAAGCTACAGGAGAATATTCTCTAGCACATAGCCCCGAAATGCAAAAAGGCATCAGATTAATTATCGAACTGTGTCTTTCGGCTCGATTTGATATGTATCCTACCTTACTCGTACCCGATGGTTCGTGCATGATTGACCGCCGTATGGGAATTAACGGACACCCTCTAGAAATTCAATCCCTGTTTCATATTACTTTACTATGCGCTGAAGAACTATTAATTGACAATAGGGAAAACGCCAACACCATCGAGGCAATTACTCGCCGTATTCCCCCTCTCACTGAACATATTCGCTATCATTACTGGCTCGATTTAGAGAGACTCAATACAATCTATCGTTACAAAGCCGAAGAATATGGCGAAAACATTTTAAATGAGTTTAATATTTATTCCGAATCTATTCCTTATGCCGAATTATGTGAATGGTTACCCGAAGAGGGAGGTTATTTAGCAGGGAACTTAGGCCCTTCTCATTTAGATTGTCGTTTCTTCTCTTTAGGTAATTTAATGGCGATTTTGTCTTCTTTGGTGTTACAACAGCAGGGAAAAATTATCATGCACACCATAGATTGCAAGTGGTACGATTTAGTGGGTTGGATGCCGATGAAAATCTGTTTTCCTGCCCTCAAAGGCAGAGATTGGCAATTACTAACGGGATGTGACCCCAAAAACCGCCCCTGGTCTTATCATAATGGAGGAAACTGGCCCGTATTATTGGGATTTTTAGTAGCCGCCGCCATGAAAATGGAGCGCGAAGACATTGCCCACAAAGCGATCGCTCTGGCTGCTCAACGCTTACCAGAAAACGACTGGGCAGAATATTACGATGGGAAAAATGGTCGTTTAGTGGGTAAAGAAGCCCGAAAAAATCAAACTTGGACGATCGCGAGTTTTTTACTAGCTCAAGAATTAGTTGCCAATCCCGAATATATAGATTGGATTTCTTTTGCTCGACCTCAAACCAAAGAATACTTCTAAGTTATAAGCTATAAGTTATTAACTAAAAGAGGATAATAAAAATGTTTAACTTTGCAGGAACTAGGCCCAATAACTTAGGTGTAAAAGATGGCAAGTTAACCCCCTGTAGTGGAACACCTAACTGTGTAAATAGTCAAAGTGAAGATGGACAATTTAAAATCGAACCTTTACCCGCAGTGGCAATTTCCGAACTACAAAAAGTAATCGAAAGTATGGAAAGAACAAAGATTGTTGAAGCAACAGACAACTATCTTTATGCCGAATTCCAAACTAAATTAATGGGCTTTGTAGATGATGTAGAATTCTATTTAGACCCCCAAGCAAGTGTAATTCACGTCCGTTCGGCTTCTCGTTTGGGTAAATCGGATTTAGGTGTCAACCGCAAAAGAATTGAAGAAATTAGAAGCAAACTTTAACAATAAACACTCAACAGTTACTAATGACTAATGACTAATAACCAATGACAATCAATAGCGAGGAAATTAAAGCTGTTGCCAAATCCATTGGGTTTCATAAAGTGGGCATTGCTAGAGTAGATAATACTCAAGATAGGGCAATTGACCATCTAAAAACCTGGTTAGCTTTGGGGTATCATGCAGACATGGCATGGATGAGTAATCCTAAACGAGAAGATATTCGTGCCTGTATGCCCGAAGTGCGATCGCTCGTTTGTGTGGCTCTTAATTACTATACTCCCCATCAACATTGTGACGCACCAGATACGGCTAAAATTTCCCGCTATGGTTGGGGAAGGGATTACCATAAGGTAATGACCAAAAAGCTGAAAGCTTTAAGTAATTGGTTACAATCCCAGTCAGAATCAGTCATAACTCGGTACTATGTAGATACAGGGCCAGTTCAGGATAAAGTCTGGGCGCAACGAGCAGGTATTGGTTGGATCGCTAAAAATGGTAATCTAATTACCAGGGAATATGGTAGCTGGGTTTTTTTAGGAGAGATTTTAACTAACTTAGAATTAACCCCCGATACTCCCCATACTCAACATTGTGGTAGTTGTACCCGTTGTTTAGAAGCTTGTCCCACGGGAGCGATCGCTCGTCCTTTTGTAGTAGATGCCAATCGCTGTATAGCCTATCATACTATCGAAAATCGTGGGGAAACCATCCCTAAAGCGATCGCCGATAAAATGTCTGGTTGGGTAGCTGGTTGTGATATCTGTCAGGATGTTTGTCCTTGGAATCAAAGATTCGCTACAGAAACCGAAGTGGCAGATTTTCAGCCTTATGCTGGGAATGTCCAACCGAAATTAAAAGAGTTAGCTGAAATCAATGATGTAGAATGGGATTGTCGTTTTCGCGCTTCTGCACTACGAAGGATCTCCCCCAAAATGTTACGACGTAATGCTCGTGCTAATCTCAATACAACATGAAATAATTGTTTAGTTCAAGCTGTTAGTTTAATTTATTATTTACTATTATTGTTATTTGTAATTCAATGGCTGCTAGAGTAGTTTTATTTGACTTTGACGGTACTATTGCTGATACCTATCAAGCGATCGCCGATATTACTAATCAATTATCTTCTGAATTTGGCTATAAGCCTCTAGGAAAAGAAGAATTATTGTTACTCAAAAATTTAAGTTCGCGAGAAGTAGTAAGACGCACTGAAATTTCTGTTTTTAAAATTCCTTTTTTAGTGAAAAGAGTGCGTACAGAATTAAGTAAAGAAATTGCTAACTTAAAACCAATTCCTGATATAGATCAAGTATTATTAAAATTAAAAGAACAAGAATATACTCTAGGAATTATTACCTCTAATATCAAAGAAAATGTCGATATATTTTTGCGTAAAAATAATTTAGATGATATGTTTGATTTTGTGTATTCTAGCACTTCGATTTTTGGTAAACATCGAGTAATAAATCGGGTAATTAAACAACACAATCTCAGACGTAGTGAGGTTATTTATGTGGGAGATGAAACCAGAGATATTAGATCTGCAAGAAAAAGTCAAATTTCAATAATTTCCGTGACTTGGGGCTTTAATTCTGCTGAGATTTTAGCAGAATATCAACCTGATTTATTAGTAGTTACTCCTCAAGAATTGTTAGAGAGAATTGTCATAAGCGATCGCCCTTTACAAGAGCAAATTTGAGAGCAAATATTAAAACAATTATGAGTACCAATCATAACTCTCCTGATTTTTTGCTATTTGCTCAACATGGTTGGGCGGATCGGGGAAATGATCTTGCTAAATTAGCACGAGCTTTAGCTACTCCCAATACTCATTTAATTGTTCCTAGTTTGGGTATTATTAACACTTTTATTAGTATTAAAATTTTAGTCAAACAAGTTGAACAATTAGCTGAAGAAGCTATTAATAATCATCCCGAAACTCCCCTAAAAATTATTGGTCATTCTATGGGAGGATTAATCTGGCTAGAAGTATTGCAAAGTCATCCGGAATGGTGGCATAAAGTACATTCTTTAGTAACTATTGGCTCTCCTATTGGTGGCTCGGATGTCGCCAGAATTATCGATCCATTTAACTTGGGAATAAGTACAGCTAGAGATTTAGGCAAAAATCGCCGCCTCCTTGCTGAAAAAATTGCCCAACACATCCCCACTCTCTCCATTGCTAGTGATGTAAAAGCTGGTAGTGACGGTTTGGTAACAGTAGAATGTAGTAAGTTTGCACACTCTAAGTTTGTCTTAGTACTGGGAATTCCTCACGCCGCCCTAAAATGTCATCCCCAAATTGTACCAATTATTCAAGATTTTTGGGCAAATCCGCGGATAGAATCATCTCCCAATACAGATTTAGCTACTAAAATAATTCGACACTTACAATCAGTACCTGGGATGACTGATGCCAGTTATAAAGCTCTAAAGCGATCGCAAGTGGTAATGAGTTTTACTGATGGGATTAGCCTCCGAATTTGGAAAAACCCAGTGGGTGTTACTCATGTTTTTGTTACCGATCAAGAAGAAAAATGTCTCTATGCAGGTTACGTGGGTTGGTTACATACTAAAGAATTGAGTAATGCGATCGCTCAACTACAACGAGTTTAATTTTTTTTAGGAAATTACTTGACAAGATTGGGTAGATACTTGCTACTATATCTAAGTGGTATTTATTGGGGTGTCGCCAAGCGGTAAGGCATCGGGTTTTGGTCTCGACATTCCTAGGTTCGAATCCTAGCACCCCAGTTGACAACATAGGAATTATAGGTAGTTGCGGGCAGCAGGATATTGTATCATTGCTCTTGGTTAATTAATCGACTTGATTTTAAGTCAAAAGTCAAGAGTCCGTTGGTAGTTCAACTGAACTTGATATAATAGACCTATGGGCATAAGTCTTTAATCCTTGCGATTTGAGTACAAATGACGGACGACACAAGCCCCGCCCTTACGAAGTCAGAGGAAGCTCCGTCGTTTTACAGCGGAGTCTCTCTGACAAAAAACTAATAACTTTTGATTTTAATACTTATTTTTGCGCATAAGTCTAATACATAATGTTCCCTATTCTCTATGTCAAAATTTGTTAGATTAACTAGGTGTACTACTCAATATTTGTAATAGCTCTCTTAAATCTGATAAAGCAGCCTCTAAAGATTCGTCTCTAGCTTTTTCGTAAGATTCAAGCAAAATCTCAACTCTTTTCCAATCTTGCTCGGTTTCAGGACTTTTGACATTGATATCCCAGAGAATATTAGTCAATTCCCTCGCTCGTGCCACTTGTTCTAAGTTATCGATAGCATTAATAATTAACGACCACAATCTTTCTCGATCATAATAGTGTGTCACAGTACTCTATCTCCCGACTGGCGTATTTAGTTAGGTGGCATTGTCAAGTCAAGAGTGTTGGTAGTACTTAAGGGATTTTTAATACAATTTCATCTCTTTGTACTTCCTCATTGGACTCAGGACACTTACCACCCAGAGTTGCTGCTATGCTGAGATATTCGAGATAGTTTTACTGCTATGCTGACATATTCGAGATACTTCACTAATTTGTTATATTTGTGAAGCTGGCTTATTGCCACAATAACAAATTTATTAAACTTTATGTTTACATAAATGCAGAATTTCTCTAGATATTTACTGAATCTTTAAAAAAGATTTGGCTCGATATATTTAACTAGGCAATTAAGCCATATGAGATTGAAATAGGCGACAATTTAGCAGTAAATTCTACTATTTATTTGTCTGACTAACGAGCGATCGCCATAGAATAATCAACTGTGGTAAATCTAAATTTTGTCAAATAAAATAAAGGCAATTTTAGTCTATAGATTGGTGAAAGTTAAAACATGACTAATTTACAACAAATTAAAGTCGTCGCTGCTGAAGTTCATCTCAATCTCGATAATCCAGAGTCTGTAAAAAAACAATTGAATAGACTGAATCAAGCTCAAAAAAAGCTGCAACAAATGAAACAAGAAGTAGTCGGTCAAATACAAGATATTCATCGTCAGGCCAATAGTTTTGGTCTAGATGAAGCCGCATCAATTGGCTTGCATTTACTGGGTAAACATCGAATTGCCAGACAGGTTAGTCGGGAAGGTAATCGTATTGAAAGAAGACGGAAGCAACAAGCAAATCCTTATCTTAAAATGCGTGACTTAATCGATAATTATCTGTTTGAATGCGATCGCTTGAAATTAATGGCAAATAATTATTTACAAGAAAGAGCGAAAACTTAATCGAATTCAAAGATCAATTATTCCCCCAGTCTCCTAGTCTCCCAGTCCCCTCGTCACCCTGAACCATCCCATAATGATGCAACGCCCAGGCTTTAGTATTAGTGGTCTTGCAATTCGTCGGCACATCGGCACGTTGATGCTAACTTTGGCAGTAATCGTCATCGGTGTATTTTTTATCTTTAATCTGCAAGTAGATTTATTGCCTTCCATTACTTATCCCCGTATTGGCGTAAGGTTAAATGCGCCAGGCCTTTCCCCAGAAGTTGCTGTCGATGAAGTTACCAGACCCCTAGAAGAAGCATTATCGGCTACAGAAGGAGTGGTGCAGGTGTATTCTCAAACTCGCGAGGGTAGGATTAGTGTCGATCTATATTTTCAACCGGGAGGAGATATCGATCGCGCCCTTAATGATGCTACGGCTGCTTTTAACCGCGCTAGAGGTAATTTACCCGATACTATCGAACAACCACGCCTGTTTAAATTCGATCCTTCTCAGTTACCCGTCTATGAACTAGCGATCGCTTCTTCTTCTTTAAATTCTAAAGATTTGAGGGTGTTTGTCGATCAAGAGTTGGCACGAGAATTAAATGTCATCGAAGGGGTGGCTTCAGTAGATGTTTCGGGTGGTGTTACCGAAGAAGTACGAATTATCTTAGATTTGAACCGCTTGCAAGCCTTGGGAATTGGCTTAAATGATGTTTTAACTAAATTGGAAAATTCTAATCAGGATATTTCGGGAGGCAGAATTTTCGGTGAGTTATCAGAACCCTTAACCAGGGCAGTAGGCAGGTTTCAGAGTGCCGAGGAGATTAACAATCTTTCTTTTACGGTGGGGAATGGGGATAATTCTCGAAGGGTTTATCTGCGGAATTTTGCCCGCGTTATCGACGGTACAGAAGAACAACGGGTGTATGTTTCCCTCAACCAGCAACCTGCGGTTAAAGTCAGTATTCAAAAACAACCAGATGCCAACACCATCGAAGCAGTCGAAGGAGTCAAGCGGCGTATTGCAGAGTTACGTCAATCGGGAGTAATTCCCCAAGACATGGAATTAACTGCCACTACTGATGAATCGGTGTTTATTAGCAACTCAATTTCTAACGTTACCACTGCGGGTTTAACGGGGATGGCACTTGCTGCGATCGCAGTATTGTTATTTCTCGGTTCGCTGCGTCAAACTCTAATTATTGTCATTGCTATTCCTCTGGCTACTCTAACAGCAATTATTTTAATGAAATTATTTGGACTATCGATTAATGTCTTTAGTTTGGGGGGATTGGCTTTAGGAGTGGGCATTGTCGTTGATAACTCCATTGTCATGCTAGAAGCGATCGCCGAAGATGCAGGTATGACCGAGAGGGGTGTCGAGGTTTCCTCGACATACCCAATCGAGGTGTTGACCCCTGGTAAAGATGCTCGTACCCGTTTAAGTTTGAATCAATTACTCGAACAAGCCACCATTAGTGGTCAATCGGTAGAATCTGCCCTAGTAGCTTCCACTGCCACTAATTTAGTCGCTGTACTGCCATTTTTACTCATTGGTGGTTTTATTGCCCTTTTATTTAATGAGTTAATTCTTACCATTAGTTTTGCTGTCGCTGCCTCGATTTTAGTCGCTGCTACAGTTGTACCAATGCTGGCTTCTCGTCTATTGGTAATTCGTTCGACTAGTGGAATTGGTCGATTGTGGTTGTTACAAACCTTTAACCGTCGATTTGAAGCAGCCACGCGGGGATACACTCGCATACTCCGTCGCCTGTTGCGTCACTCTTTATTGGTAATTATTTTAATTTTTCTCTTATTGGGAGGTAGTTCTCTAGCAGTTTTCGATAGCATTCCCCAAGAAATTTTACCTCAAATTAATACAGGACAAGCCCAATTATTTGCTCAGTTTCCCCCAGGTACACCCCTAGCTACCAATCAGAAAGTGATGAATGCAGTAGATGAAATTCTCTTGGCTCAACCAGAAACAGAGTATGTATTTACTACTTCAGGGGGCTTTCTCTTTGGAGGAAATACCAGTGAAAATCCTCTCAGGGGTTCTAGTACCATTACCCTAAAACCTGGAACAGATGTGGAAGCCTACGTGGAAAAGGTAAATAAGCAATTTAACCAACTAAATTTAGTTGATATTCGCTTGCGCCTCAGTCCCGGTCGAGTTCGAGGTTTAATTTTAAGTAATTCCCCAGTGCGTTCTGATATTGATGTAGTGCTGCAAGGAGAAGATATCAGCCAATTAGAACAAGCTGGAGAGCAAGTTTTACAGGCATTAGAACAACAAGCAACTTTAGCTAATTTTCGACCCGATGCCGATAGTCGTCAACCAGAACTACAAATACGCCTAGACCGGGAACGGGCTGCCGATTTAAATCTCGATATTCAAAACATTGGGGATGTCTTGAGAACTGCCATTGAGGGTTCTGTAGCCACTCAACTGCAAAGAGATAATCGTTTGGTAGACGTGCGCTTACGGACGACACAAGCCCCGCCCTTCGAGGGCGGGGACGCGTCCTTACAATTTGACCGTGATGCAATTCAACGTTCTTCCCAAATAGCAGCATTACCTCTATTTACCGAAGATAATCGATTAATTCGTTTGGGAGATGTGGCAACTATTGAAGAAGGACAAGCCCCAGGAGAAATTCAACGCATCAATCAACGTCAGGTATTTATTATTGCTGGTAGCTTAAACGAAGGTACTTCTCTGGGAGCAGCTTTAACAGAAGTTGATCGCATTATGCAAAATGTAGACTTACCACAGGGGATAAGTCGTCTCCCCAGTGCTGCGGCCCAAAGCAATCAAGCCATTCAATCCACTTTACCCATTTTAGGGGGTTTAGCTGCCTTTTTAGTATTTGTCGTTATGGCAGTACAATATAACTCCCTGATCGATCCTCTAGTCATCATGTTTACCTTGCCTCTAGCTTTAGCTGGCGGAATTTGGGGCTTATTTCTCACCCAAACTGCGATCAGTGCAACGGTAATTGTGGGGGCAGTTTTACTAGTAGGAATTGTAGTCAACAATGCCATTATTATGGTAGAACTCGCCAATCAAATTCTAGTCAGAGAAGAGGTTTCTCGTCGCACTGCTATTTTAAAAGCAGCACCCCAACGTTTACGTCCGATTCTAATGACTACTATTACCACCGTTATGGGGATGTTCCCTCTAGCACTGGGTTTGGGACAGGGAGGAGAATTTTTGCAACCATTAGGAATTGTGGTTTTTTCTGGTTTGGCATTAGCAACCCTACTAACTTTATTTCTAATTCCCTGCTTTTATTTACTATTACATAACTTAAGCGATCGCCTGTCTAAATTCCAGTTTTAATTACACTAGACAAACACAGCATCAGTCCAACTACCATGCAAACCATAGGGAATGTGGTGTTTGAGATGGAGTAGGGCGATGGCATCTCCCACAAGATTTTGTCCGTCTAAAATAGCTAAACTAGAACGGTGCTGGCTGCCATCATAAACTAAAGTTAATACCCATCCTTCATCTTCTCCCGTAGCATTGGGTTTGGGAACGAAAATGGGTTCACTGACATAGCCGCTAGGAGCAAAAGAATGTATGCTACGAGTATTTTCTTGTAAATCTAATTTCAAAATTGCTTGCAAGGGTGCATTTTTACCCAAATCGTTATCGGCAGCACCCATAAATAAATAGCGATAATTCCTACCAACGCGATTAGCATTAAGAGTGGGAAATTCACAACAGCGACTTTCGATTAAAGTACGATCTGCACTATTACTATCTAAATCTAATTTAAACCGCCATAACTGACCAGGAGTTAATTTATCAAAGTCTACTTCTTTATAATTAGAGTCAGGTTGTACTTGAGGTAAAGATTGATAAGCAATTGAATCAACAATTACTTTATTACCAGTTTCAAAAGCATTGGCATGATGAAACACAAAGCCAGATTCCATTTCCCAGGTTTTAACTTCTCGATTATTGGGATCGCGAGGAATGATAATGGCACGAGTGGGTTGATTGGGTTGAAATTTGACACATTCTCCCGCACCTCTGAAACCTAGTAAAAAAGGCAGTGGGTTAAAACTGACGGCATTCTGAAAAAAGATACAGTAATTAGGAGTAATGGCAAAGTCGTGAATAAAAGAAAAACCAGGAATACTATGGGTGTGGCGACGCAATAATTTACCATTGGGGGCAAATTCAAATACAGTAACTTTACTAGAAAGTCCCGGCTCAATGCGGAAATTAACCAAACAAGGCGCACCATTATCTAGTTTACTACTAGGGTCAACCCAAGGATGGGCGGCAAAAGCATCTCCAGGTTCTAAAATACCATCAAGATAGTCTATTCCTATAGTTTCTAAAGTTTTGGGATTTAGACGATAGGGTTCGGCAGCTTCCCAAAGAGCTAGTAACTTATCTCCCCAATAAATAACATTAGTATTAGCAATATTTTTTAATTTAAAATCAAAGGCATTGTTCAGCCATCCTCCAGGTTTTTGCGTACCAAATACACCCCGATAGAGAATTTTGTTAGCTTCTTGCTCTTTGATATATGCTGCGGTGCGTACAAAGCGGTTGCGAAAATACGCCTTCCCTTCTTTAAAATAAAAACCGCAGACTGCACCATCTCCATCAAAAGGATGATGAACGGGAGTACCGCCAAGATCCAATAAACCAGGCCCGTTACGAAATAGTGTTCCTGCTAAATCTAAGGGAATTTTACCTTCTATGTCTTCAATTTGATATTCATATTCCTGGGGTTGAGATTCATAACCCCGCTTCCATTCTTCCAAATTATAGGATTGGCGATCGCACTTTTTAGCTACAGTCATATTTAAATAGTCAACATCTATTAACAGATTATCAAGATTTGTAAAGTTTTGCCCGTTATTTCACAATCAAGGGAAGCGGAAATGATTAGTTTATTGGACTTCCAAATATGGTAGCGCGATCGCATCGGGCTTCGATGCTGGTACAGTAGACGGTATGATTGCCAATTCTTGGTTATTAACCATAGTATCGTAGTCTTGATGGTGTCCGTAGAGATGAAAATGATGAATTATTTAATTCGTTCCCAAAAAGATGGCAAGTATTTAGTAGCGAGAGTTCAAAATAGTGAAGACCGCCCTGGTGAATCTTATTTGTTGTTGTTTACCGAAGACTATCAAGCTTTAAGTTACATTAACACTCATGGTCAATCGATGAGCGATCGCCTTACTGTTGAATCAGCATCCCCAACTCAAATCAAAAGTTTACTGCAACGTTGGGGATACCAAGGCCTTGGTTTAGTTACAGATCCTTTACTCCCGACGATTGAGTTTATGTTGCCAGACTGACAACTGGCAATTGACCAAAAAGGAACGGGTGACTCAAGATCTTTCTATTCTTGTTGTATCGGTACTTCTTCTTTATTTTTTTTACCTCTATTGCTCAAAATATTATAAAGAAATTGAGAAAATATAGCGAGCCAACTAACTTTAGAAGATTTTGTCTTGTTTTTAGCAGCATTAGTCTCACCAGTGGTTTGAGTGGGAGTAGTTTCAAGATTGGGTTGCTTGGCTATTGATTGATATTTAGCCGTAAAAGCAGATAATTTTTGACTTTCATCCATTACTGCTTCGCGACTTTCCTTGGCAAACTGGGCAAATTTAGCTTCACCAATATAAGCCAGCCATTTTTCAAAATCTCCTCTCAATAAATAATTGGAACTCTCATCGGGAAATTGACGACATAGCTCGATCAAATCTTGGACATTGTAAGCTACTTGACCA
>JBHJNX010000008.1:0-24570 GCA_050330335.1 Pleurocapsa sp.
CCCAATCCTTCCACTACGGGATGGAAGTAAAAAGCTAATCCCAATACTGCATAAGTTGCTAGTAATAAAATACCTTCTAGCCAATTCGATTCACCATCAGAACTAATAGAATTAGCAATTAATACTGCAACTGCAACCGCTACAAGTTCAAAAGGATTAAAATCTAAGTCCATTGGTTGACCGATAATCCAACCAGCTATTACCAATACTGGTGCAACAAATAAAGCAATTTGCATACTTGAACCCATAGCAACCGATACAGATAAATCCATTTTGTCTTTCATAGCAACGGTTACAGCAGTAGCGTGTTCGGCAGCATTACCAATAATCGGTAAAACAATTACACCGGTAAATAGAGCAGTTAAACCCAAAGAACTAGTAGCTTCTTCTAAAGAATCGACTAATAATTCAGATTCTACTGCTACAGCCAGGGTGACTACTAACAGAATAAAAACCCAAAACCACAAATTAATTTCGTGGGGGGATTCACTTTCTTCATCTTCAAACTCGGCTACTCCTACGTCATAGAGATAAGAATGAGTTTTCATGGAGAATAACAAAGTTAACCCATAAACTAAAATCAAAACCACTGCTACTGCCACCGACAATCGTTGTAAGGTAGTTTCTCCAATACCAGTAGAAGTGTATTCAACGGCAGTAGGTAATAAAATCGCAATTACAGCTAAATTCATCGAAGAAGCATTAAGGCGCGCGGCTGTGGGTTGAAATTTTTGTTCTTTAAAACGCAAACCTCCTAATAACATAGAAAACCCCATAACTAACAGTAAGTTACTGACAATCGAACCAGTAATGGTAGCTTTAACAACTTCAATCAAGCCAGCTTTGAGAGCAATAAAAGCTAGTATTAATTCTGTAGCATTGCCAAAAGTTGCGTTCAGCAATCCTCCTATATTGGGTCCTGTAACTACAGCAATTTCTTCGGTTGCAGTACCCATATAATTTGCTAAAGGAATAATACCCAAAGCAGCAGTAACGAATACTACAGTCGCTCCCCATTCGAGAAAATGAGCCGCAAGAGAAACAGGAATAAATAACAATAAAACTACAAAAAATGTGTCCTTGTTGAGCATTGAATATTCCTTAAGCTAGTTCTCTAATCTTAATAGCACTTTCTCAGGTGATTGGGAATTATCTAAAGTGAGAAGAAGTTTGACAGATTATCAAGAAAGCGATCGCGCCTCTAGATCGTTAAGAATTGGTATTTTGATAAAATGCAGTAAAGACTGGTTTTAATAAAAATTAACTTTATAATGTTAGAATTTTTACAAACTCAATTATTTTTTTTAGAAAAGTTTGCCGATCGCCTAGTTGTAACTCAACTCAATCATCTCAGTATAGTGAGTCTGGGCATTATTTTTTTGGCGGGATTGGTCACTAGTTTAACTCCCTGTATGCTGTCGATGTTACCCCTCACCATAGGTTATATAGGGGGCTACGAATCTCAGGGAAGAATGCAAGCTGCCGCTCAGTCTAGTTGGTTTGCTTTGGGTTTGGCGACGACTTTAGCTCTACTGGGAATTATTGCTACTTCCATTGGCAAAATTTACGGACAAATTGGAGTGGGATTACCTATTATTGTCAGTTTAATTGCGATCGCGATGGGGCTGAATCTTTTAGAAATATTACCTTTACCTTTTCCTTCTTTGGGTGCAACTGACTGGATTACTGAAGATTTACCCCGTGGATTGCGTTCTTATTTGTTGGGTTTAACTTTTGGGTTAATTGCCTCTCCTTGCAGTACGCCTGTTTTAGCAACTTTATTGGCTTGGGTAGCTACAACTCAAGATCTACTACTGGGGGGCGGTTTATTAATTGCTTATGCCCTGGGTTATGTTGCCCCTTTAATATTAGCGGGAACTTTTACTGCTTCTCTGAAAAAAATCTTAGAATTGCGCCGTTGGTCTGGTTGGATTAATCCAGTTAGTGGTGCTTTATTATTAGGCTTTGGTATTTTTTCTCTGTTGTCTCGTTTGCCTTTAATTAGACTGTAGATACAAACTGCTAGAAAAAAACTGCCACCAACATCGGTTAATGACAGCTTGTATTTATTTTCAGCGATCGCTGAAAAGAGAATTTAAGTTAAGAAATCTTAGTTAATCTTGCCGTTAGTTCAACCTAATGGGTGAAACAGCAGATCTGGGAAAAAACGATTAAACTCGATTAAAATGCCTGCCGTAACCGTAAGCAACGCCATAATTAAAACCGGCGCTGTAGAGAGAAATTTAGGTAAACCTTCCATAGGCTATCCTCCATATAAGTGGTTAATGAACTGAACGTAGTTTAGCGAGGAGATACCGGAATTTCCGAATCTTTAGCTATGAATTTGCCGCTAGTAAATTCGCCAAAAGCAAGTAGAGGCCAAGTAGCCGCCGCCAGCATTTTACTAATTGCTAGAGGAACATTAATGATGATTTCTTTCATCTCCGCATCTTTATCATCTCTGACAGCGATTAAGTAAGAACGACCTGCCCAACCGATCCAGCCAGCAATATATAAGAAAAGAACACTAGGAATAAAGAAATCTCCCATATGAGACCAGCGACCATCTACGATGAGATGGGGATAGCCTTCCGGCCCGCAAAGAGCTGAACCATAACGCTCGGCTCTAATTTGACCAGAATTAGGATTATCAGTAGTGTTGCGGAAATTTTTGGCTTTTTGCTGGTAAGCAGCATTCTCTGCACAGGGAGTTAATCCCGCAGTATCAGCATGAGCAGGGGGAGCAAAACCAAACCAGAGAGTAAAGACGAGTATTAAAGCAAACAACCTTTGCATGGATATGTTTCCTTTTGTTACAGAATAATAATTGTGTATGTGTATGAGCGTAGAGATTTCTCTGATACGCTAACTAATCTTATCTTTCGCCTAAATAGCGATTGTTAAGATCAGACGAACAAAAAGATGTTCTTTTCAATCAACTTATCAAAGGATGGCAACAATTTTAGCGATCGAAACAAGTTGTGACGAAACTGCGGTGGCAATAGTAAAGAACCGTAAAGTTTTAAGTAGTATTGTATCGTCACAGATAGAATTGCATCAGAATTATGGCGGTGTTGTACCTGAATTAGCATCTCGTCAACACCTAGAAATCATTAATCCCTGTATCAGTCAGGCGATCGCTGAAGCTGCAATAGACTGGCACGAGATCGATGCTATTGCCGTTACCTGTACTCCTGGTTTAGTAGGAGCATTATTGGTAGGAGTAGCGGCAGCTAAAACTCTAGCGATGATTCACAATAAACCTTTTTTAGGGATACACCATTTAGAAGGTCATATTTATGCTTCTTATTTGGCTCAACCAGAGTTAAAACCACCATTTTTATGTTTGTTGGTTTCTGGGGGTCATACCAGTACTATTTATGTTAAAGATTGTGGTAAATATGAACTATTAGGTTCAACTAGAGATGATGCGGCAGGAGAAGCTTTTGACAAAGTAGCTCGTTTACTGAATTTAGGTTATCCAGGAGGGCCAATCATTGATAAATTATCACAACAGGGAAACCATTTAGCTTTTAAGCTACCAGAAGGAAAGATTTCCCTACCCAACGGAGGCTATCATCCCTATGATTTTAGTTTTAGCGGTTTGAAAACTGCGGTTTTGAGATTGGTAAAAAAACTAGAACAAGAGGGAGAAATTCCCACTGTAGATCTGGCGGCTAGTTTTCAATATACTGTCGCCAAAGTTTTAACCAAAAGAAGCGTGCGTTGTGCCTTAGATTACGGATTGAAAACTATTACTGTTGGTGGCGGTGTAGCAGCTAATAGCGGACTGAGAAAACAACTAATGGCGGCAGCCGAAAAACATGACTTACAAGTATACTTTCCACCACTAAAGTTATGTACCGATAATGCGGCCATGATTGGTTGTGCCGCAGCCGATCATTTTAATTTGGGACATAGATCACCCATAACCCTAGAAGCGCGATCGCGCCTGGAGATTGGGAAAATTATGGAGTTATATCAATAACGATTAGCAGTACACTAGGCTAGGGAAAATAAAGAAGATAAATATTATGGTTGTAACTACTGATATCAGCGACCGCTATCGCCGACAAACATCTCAATTAGATATGCCACCCCGTTTATTATTAGGGCCTGGCCCTGCTAATGTTCATCCCAGGGTCTTGGCAGCGATCGCTATGTCACCAGTAGGACACCTCGACCCCAGTTTCCTAGCATTAATGGATGAAATTAGGGATTTATTGCGCTATGGCTGGCAAACTGACAATGAGTTGACAATTGCTGTCAGTGGCACTGGTAGTGCGGCAATGGAAGCTACTCTCGCTAACGTGGTCGAACCAGATGATACAGTTTTAGTTGGAGTTAAGGGTTACTTTGGCAATCGTCTGGTAGATATGGCAGGTCGCTATGGGGCAAAAGTCCAGAAAATCACCAAACCTTGGGGACAAGTATTTAATGTAGAAGAAATCGAAACGGGTTTAAAAACTCACCGTCCAAAAATTTTAGCTTTAGTTCATGCTGAAACCTCTACCGGGGCGCGTCAACCCTTAGAAGGAGTAGGGGAATTGTGCCGTCAATACGATTGTCTGCTGCTAGTAGATACCGTTACTAGTTTGGGAGGTGTACCTCTGTATATCGACGATTGGGGCATCGATTTGGCTTATAGTTGTAGTCAAAAGGGTTTAGGATGTCCTCCTGGGGCTTCTCCTTTTACCATGAGTCAACGGGCATTAGATAAGCTGTACAATCGCCGCTATCCTGTCAGTAACTGGTATTTAGATATGTCTTTGTTGGCTAAATATTGGGGTGAAGAAAGAGTTTACCATCACACCGCACCGATTAACATGAATTACGGTTTGCGGGAAGCTTTGCGCTTGGTAGCAGAAGAAGGTTTAGCACAACGCTGGCAACGCCATCAAACTAATGCCGAATTATTATGGTCGGGATTGGAATCATTAAATCTAACCTGTCATGTCGAACGAGAATTTCGCCTCCCCACCCTAACTACAGTGAGAATTCCCGATGGAGTTGACGGAAAAGACGTTGCTCAAAAATTACTGAATGACTACAACATCGAAATTGCTGGCGGTTTGGGAGAATTAGGCGGTAAAGTCTGGCGTATCGGTTTGATGGGATACAACAGTCGCCCCGAAAATGTCCTACTCTTGCTAAATGCTTTAGATAAAGTATTGTCTTAAGGCAGAAGGCAGAAGGAAAAAACTAAAAACTAATGACCAATAACTATTTATTTTGGTTTTCCCCGCCACCATAAAGGCAGAAATTGGGCAATTTTGGTAATAGCTAAAATTAATAGTCCCATTACTAAGCCTGCCGCTAAAAAAGGGAGAGTTAACGCCAAAATAGATAAGATGGCAGAACTTAAATTTTCCATCGTTGCTACTAGGAAGTTTCCTGTACCTCCAGTCATGCCAGTAGAAGCTAAACGAGTCATACTTATAGGTATATGGTAGATATGTGGATCGAGATAATTAATAATAATTTCCTTGTCAAAAATCATTCTTCAAGGTTATATTCAGGTTAAAATCTTGAGAGAAGAGGATCGCAGTTAGTTTAGCGGTTTTTTAGTAGTTACAATTAAAGCAGTAGGGTTGATGTGGCGATCGCTTGATAGAGCCTATGATGCGCTTCATCATCCAGTAAGTTAACAAACTTATATAGAGCGTTAACCTGCAAACGTCTTAGACCGAGGGCATTTTACTTTTCTGAAGTTTTTTCAGCAACTATGTTCTCAACTTTTGAGGAGATTTCTCGCCTTCACGGATTTGGGAAAGCGTAAGTTGTGACCGATATTGTCTTAAGTTTTTTTACAAGCTTATTCAAAGGATGGGCGAAAACTGATTTATTTCTTGACTAAAAGCAAGAAAATTAAATGCAAAATAGGATTTTAGTGTTGAATTTTTTTGACAAGAGATAATTTAAACCTAATCAATCGTCTATTAGTCAAGTCTAAGTCTCAGTTGTTTGATTGCACTGCTTTACAATTTTTAACTCTATCAAAGTTGAGCGGCAGCTTTGTTATTGCTAAAACCGAGTGATTCTTAAGATTCAAAGCCATTACTTTTCTAGAAAGAAAAAATTGGCAGGTAAACCGCAAAACCCCCTGGAAATATTATCAAGACCGAATCAATATATAGTAAGACAGAAAAAATACAAACTATTTAGGTAACATCCGACAGGTTTTCTAATAGATTATGAAGCTTGCTTGCTATTTTCAGATTTTTCCACCTAAAAAAATTAATCGAAACAATATTTTTCAGGTACTTTAACCAGTGATCAAGATTTTGAGGAAAGAAAATTAATGCCAAAACAGATTATTATTGCCGAACAATATCACTTAGCGGCTGTTTTCTGGGAAGAACAAATACAGGAATTAATTGTTGCTACTGGTAATCAACAAGTAAGTGATATTTACTTGGGGTCTGTAGAAAACGTGATTCCCGGTATCGATGCTGCTTTTGTCAACATTGGTGATGCCGAGCGCAATGGTTTTATTCACGTTACGGATCTCGGACCCTTGCGTCTCAAGAAAACCTCCGCAGCCATTACTGAATTGTTAGAACCCCAACAAAGAGCCTTGGTTCAGGTAATGAAAGAACCGACGGGGAATAAAGGACCTAGACTGACAGGCAATATTACCCTACCGGGACGTTATTTAGTACTAATGCCCTATGGCAAGGGAGTTAAACTATCCCGACGCATTGCTGATGAAAACGAACGTAGTCGTCTCCGTGCTTTGGCTATTTTAATCAAACCACCAGGAATGGGTTTGTTGGTACGCACTGAAGCTGATGGCAAAGCTGAAGAAGCAATCATGGAGGATTTAGAATTTCTCCAAAAACAATGGGAATCGATTCAATATCAGGCAAACCATGTCAGACCACCTGCCTTATTAAATCGAGATGATGATTTTATTCAGCGAGTCTTGCGGGATACTTATTCTGCCGATGTCAATACCATCGTCGTAGATTCGGCAGCAGGGGTAAAACGAGTCAAACAACATCTAATGAATTGGAGTGGTGGACGTTCTCCCCAAGGAGTGTTTATCGACCATCATCGCGAACAACAGCCAATTTTAGATTACTATCGTGTCAATGCTGCCATTCGTGAAGCTTTAAAACCGAGAGTAGAATTACCTTCTGGAGGTTACATTATCATCGAACCCACGGAAGCCTTAACTGTAATCGATGTTAACTCCGGTTCATTTACCCGTTCGGCAACTGCCAGGGAAACTGTCCTCTGGACAAATACTGAAGCTGCGACTGAAATTGCTCGTCAGTTACGGTTGCGTAATATTGGAGGAGTTATAGTGGTGGACTTTATCGATATGGACTCCCATCAAGATAAAATTAAGCTCCTCGAACATTTTAATAAAACCTTAAAAACAGATAAAGCTAGACCACAAATTGCTCAACTTTCTGAGTTGGGTTTAGTAGAATTAACCCGTAAACGTCAGGGTAAAAATATTTACGAACTTTTCGGTCAAACTTGTCCTACTTGTGGCGGTTTGGGGCAGCTAGCTCATCTGCCGGGTAAATCAGAAGGAGAATGTCTGGAAACTCCTCCCATTAATGTTCCCGTGATACGCGAACCCGTTACTACTAATACTCGTCCAATCATTGCTCCTCCTGTTGAAAAATACGATCGCACCGAACCAGTGAGCGAGTTTGTTCCAGATTTAACTGAAGAGCCTAGCAATCGTCAGCTTGAATTAATCAATCATCCTAATTATCAAGAGCAAAGCAGTAATAGTAATGGCAACCGTCGCCGTCGCCGTCGTCGCAGTGATTTATTGATTAAAGATGAAATTGGCGAACCCGAAGTAAACGAACTTACAGTTAAAAATTTAGAGCGAGAAAGCGATCGCTATGAGCGTGAAGAACGCCGAAGTAAAAGTCAATCCCGCAGTTCACGAAGAGAGGAAGCATTAGAAACAGTATCTGTTCAAATGGGGTCTTTAGAGCAAGAAATGTACGCTCTAATGGGTATATCTCCCCTAATTTATGCTGATAAAGAGGTTGAAGATCCTAGATCGGTTTTGGTTTATGTCAAAACTCCAGGAGAATCAGAAACTGAAATAACTTCAACTACTACTGTTGCAGACACTCCAGTTGAAAATGAACCCCAACCCAAACCCCAACCCGCAACTACAGCAGTAATAGAATCGACAGCCTCTGAGTCTGAAGAAGAGCCAGATGAAGTTCCTACAGTACGTCGTCGCCGTCGTCGTCGTTCTTCTGCTACTACAGAAGCCTAACTTGAGAATATATCGGTGAATTCAGATTACTCATTTGATGACTCTTTGCTCCGAGAAATTTCCAGTTCAGATATTTTAGTCGCTGGAGTTGATGAAGTTGGCAGGGGAGCTTTATTTGGTTCGGTAGTAGCAGCAGCAGTAGTTGCTCCTATATCAGATTTACCCAGATTGATTGCAATTGGCACAAAAGATAGCAAAAAGTTATCTGCTAGAAAACGCCAACAATTAGTTAATCCGATTCAAGAGATAGTTACAGATTGGCAAATAGCCGAAGCGACTGTAGCCGAAATAGACAGTTTGAATATTGCTCAAGCTTCCCTTTTAGCCATGAAACGCACTATCTTACAACTAAAAGTTACTCCTGCCATTTGTTTGGTTGATGGCAATTTGCCTCTGCCGAATTTATCCATACCGCAAAAAACCGTAATCAAGGGAGATCAGCGATCGCCTTTGATTGCAGCAGCTAGTATTGTAGCTAAAGTATGGCGTGATCATTTAATAGTTAATTTGGCAGCTAAATATCCTCAATACGACTTGATTGCCAATAAGGGTTATCCCACACAAAAACACCGTCTTGCTTTACAACAATATGGTGTATCTCCCCAACATCGTCGCTCTTTTAAACCCTGTTCTACTGCCAAAAATTGCTTAATTTAAAAACAAGTATCTATTGCCTGCTGTCTATTACCTGTTCCCTGAGAGCGTAAGGAAACAACTTCTTTTGCTGACCAAGCGCGATAATCTTTAATTAATTGAACTGTTAACTTTTGTTTAATTCTCACTAACACACTTTTTAGTAATTTATTACCCGCCATCTCTAATAAGGCTCTGGGAGTAAACATTAATGCGGTGGGAATTTCTACTCCAACTTCTAAATCTGCTTGACCTTGCAGGGTAGTTTGGCCTCGGTCTTCTTGAGGATATAGTATACCTTTTAGTTTTAGTGAAAAACGCTTGTTAATATAATCAACACCTTTAATTTGACATCCTTCTGACTTCAGATATACACTGCCGTTAGAACCAGACCAAACTTTAAGCAACACAATCGGTTGAAAATGATATATTTCCATAAAGTTAATTGGACGCATTTTTAACTCATACAGATCATCTCCTACCTGTTGCATTAATTTAGGGTTAGCGATCGCTTCTACTAATCTTTGAGACTGACGTAAGTAGTGTTGTATGGGAATTTCTTCGTCTTCTACAGAAATTTTTACTGATTCTGAGGCACTAAAACTAACGTACATATGTAAAATTACTGAAATATTAGGTATTGATCGATTTTAGATTACATTTCTGCCAAAAAAAATAAATGTAAAAAATTGATAATTTTTTTGAATATTTATATCTTTCTTTAATTGTGACTAAATAATGAAAATTTCCCTAGCTCATCTCGGTCCTACAGGTACTAATTCTGAAACCGCCGCTCTAGCTTATGCTGATTGGTTAGCTAAAAATCGGCAACAAGAAGCTATTTTATGTCCCTATCCCAGTCTTACCTTGGTTTTACGTTCGGTAGCTACAAAAGAAATAGATTTAGCTATTGTTCCAATTGAAAATTCCATTGGTGGTAGTGTAACAGTTGTTTTAGATATTTTGTGGCAATCTCCTAATTTACAAATACACCAGGGATTGACTTTACCTATCTATCACGGGCTGTTATCTTATAGTTCCTCTCTCGAATCGATTAAAACAGTTTATTCCCATTCTCAAGCATTAGCTCAATGCGAGAAATGGCTGGAAAAATTTCTACCTCAAGCTCAATTAGTAGCCAATAGTTCCACTACAGAAGCTTTAAAATTCCTGAAAGATGATCTGGAAGCTGCGGCGATCGCTTCTCCTCATGCGGCTAAACTTTACAATGTACCTTTACTTAAAGAAGATATCAAAGACCGTCCCGATAACTGTACCCGCTTTTGGATTTTAAGTTCAACTCCTAAAGATAGTTATGATGGTAGCCATTTATCCCTAGCTTTTAGTTTGCCGCAAAACAAACCAGGAGCATTAGTCAATGCCTTGCAAATTTTCGCCCGACGAGAAATTAATCTCAGCAAAATTGAATCGCGTCCTACCAAGCGATCGCTGGGAGAATATATCTTTTTTATTGATGTAGAAGGTAATTCTGGAAATCGAGAAGTTAAAGCTGCTCTTTCAGAATTATCATTTCATACCGAAGAGCTTAAAATATTTGGTAACTACGACCTTTTGCCAATTCCGCAATAACTACTAGTCTACCAATTTGATTTTAAGAGGTTGAGAAACCAGAAAATTAATTATCTAAAGCATCTTTTAAAGCAGTTCTAGCCGCTAAATGATTACGAGTTGAAGCTAAAATTTCTTTTTCTCTGGTCAAACGTTCCATCGTATCTTGCATTTCTAACAATATTTGTTGTTCTGAGGCTACCCCATATAAGTTGCTAGCTACCCAGTAAGACAATTCTGTCGGTAGGCTAGGAAGATCGTCAGGAAGTTCAATTTTTTGATTGGTTAATTTACCCGAAAGGTGAACTACATCCCGTAAAAGTGTTTCTACTTCTTGAGCTATTGGTCTTAAATCTTCTGTAGTTGGTTTATCTTCAATCCATTCTACTAAACCAACACGATAGGGTTTTTCCCTGACGTACTCTAAAACTCTAAATCTCTGCTGTCCTAGACTTAACATCTTCATGCGGTCATCTGGCAGTCTTTGAAAATGTAAAATTTCTGCACAGCAACCATAGTCGGCAATTTCTCCGGTTGCCGGATCTATTGACAAAACTCCAAAGCGGCGGTCGTGTTCGAGTATCGTATTCATCATAATTCGATAGCGATACTCAAAAATATGTAAAGGTAGGGGACGACTGGGAAATAAAACTACTTCAGGAAGAGGAAATAAAGGAAGTTCTCTCACTGCGATCGAAGAAGATGCCATTTAAATAAACTTAATTTTATATTTAGAACTATGTTTACTTTAGCGAATTTTTCTTCATAATAGGCTAAAACACTACCCTAGATGAGATTTTTCTAGAGTAATCCTTTGTTGGAGTTTTTTCACTCACCATTACAGGCGATGGCACTTGCGTCTCCGCTGCGCCTAGATCCCATTATCTCAACATACATACGGATAATTTTCAATTAAATAGCTGATAGCTAACAGTCCTTCAGGTGCGGGCGGTCAACATTTTGAATTAAATTCAAAATTACGCCCTTACTAACAGCTATTAGTTGATTTTACAGTTTGACTTCAATATCTACACCAGCAGGTAAATCTAATTTCATCAAAGCATCAATGGTTTTAGATGAAGGTTGATAGATATCAATAATCCGACGGTGAGTACGAGTTTCAAAGTGTTCGCGAGAATCTTTATCGACGTGAGGCGATCGCAATACACAATAGATTTTGCGTTTGGTAGGTAAGGGAATCGGTCCAATTGCAGTAGCGTTAGTTCTATTAGCTGTATCGACTATTTTTTCACAAGAAGTATCTAGTAATCTTTGGTCGAATGCTTTCAGACGAATGCGGATTTTTTGTTGTTGAATTGTTGCCATGTTTTTAAATTTTCAAGGTACAGTTTTTAAAACTAGATCGCTCCAAAACCCAGAGCGATTTCCGTTCGCAAGATAAGAGCAGACTTAACTAGTTTATTTTACTTGGAAAAGTCTGCTCCTGTTAGTTTGTTTTTGTCCTAGTTGCTACTTAAGAATTTTAGAAACAACTCCAGCACCAATAGTACGACCGCCTTCACGAATTGCAAAACGCATTCCTTGTTCGATCGCAATAGGGTTAATTAGTTCTACGGTCATTTTGATTCTGTCTCCAGGCATAACCATTTCTACCGCGCTACCATCATCAGCAGTGTAGTCTTTAATTGTTCCTGTTACATCCGTAGTACGAACATAGAATTGAGGACGATAGTTTTTAAAGAAAGGAGTGTGACGACCACCTTCTTCTTTGGTTAGTACGTAGACTTCACCTTCAAACTCAGTATGAGGAGTAATCGAACCTGGTTTAGCCAGTACCATACCGCGCTCGATATCATCTTTTTGAACCCCACGAAGTAATACTCCAACATTATCCCCAGCCATACCTTTATCCAGGGTTTTTTGGAACATTTCTACTCCAGTTACAGTAGTACTGCGAGTATTTCTGATACCTACGATTTCGATAGTTTCACCGACTTTCACTTCACCCCGTTCGATACGACCTGTAGCAACAGTACCACGACCAGTAATCGAGAATACATCTTCTACTGCCATTAAGAAAGGTTTATCTATTTCTCTTTCGGGAGTAGGAATATAAGAGTCTACTTGCTCCATCAAATCGAAGATTTTATCGACCCACTTATCCTCCCCTTGGGCGATTTTGGGATTAGCAGCAAGAGCTTCTACAGCTTTGAGTGCCGAACCAGAAACGATGGGAATATCATCACCAGGAAAATCATATTCGCTGAGTAATTCGCGGATTTCTAGTTCTACTAATTCTAGTAATTCCTCGTCATCTACTTGGTCTTCTTTATTCATGAATACCACCAAGCTGGGAACACCCACCTGTTTAGCTAGCAAAATGTGTTCACGAGTTTGAGGCATCGGACCGTCAGCAGCAGATACTACCAAAATTCCACCGTCCATTTGAGCCGCACCGGTAATCATGTTTTTCACATAGTCAGCGTGACCGGGACAATCTACGTGAGCATAGTGACGGTTATCAGTTTCGTATTCTACGTGAGCAGTGTTAATCGTGATACCCCGTGCTTTTTCTTCGGGAGCAGCATCAATATCTTCATAGTTTCTGGCTTTAGCCTTACCAGAAGCCGCTAATGCTAAGGTAATTGCTGCGGTTAAAGTAGTTTTACCATGGTCTACGTGACCGATAGTACCAATGTTGGCGTGATCTTTATTTCTTTCAAACTTTGCGCGTGCCATGAATTATTTATTCCTTATTGTAATTTATGCTTTCCCTGTGTTTTTAGCGATAATTGCCCCTGCTATATTGCGAGGCACTTCGCTGTAGTCACTAAACTCCATAGAAAATATACCGCGACCCTGGGTCTTAGAGCGAATATCAGTAGCATAACCAAACATTTCTGCTAAAGGAACTTTTGCAGCTATTTTAGCTATACCATCTTCGGAGTTCATGCCTTCAATGTTGCCTCGACGAGAATTCAAGTCACCAATAACATCCCCAAGAAACTCCTCGGGAACTTCTACTTCAACTTTCATCATCGGCTCTAGCAATGCTGGAGATGCTCGATTAACAGCGTCTCTAATTGCCATTGAACCAGCAACTTTAAAAGCCATTTCGTTAGAGTCTACATCGTGGTAAGAACCATCAACCAGAGTAACTTTGAGATCGATTAAAGGATATCCTGCTAAGATACCAGATTCGCAAGTTTGTTTGACCCCTTGTTCGATTGCCGGAATATATTCTTTAGGAATAACACCGCCAACAATCTTAGAGACAAATTCAAACCCCGAACCCGCCTCTGCCGGTTCGATCTCAATTATTGCGTGACCATATTGACCTTTTCCACCACTCTGTTTGATATATTTGCCTTCGGCTTTGCTACTTTTACGAATTGTTTCTCGGTAAGCTACTTGAGGTTTCCCGACTGTAGCTTCCACACTGAACTCTCGTAACATCCGACCCACCAGTATCTCTAGGTGTAGTTCTCCCATCCCTGCAATCACAGTTTGATTGGTTTCGGGGTTAGTACTGACCTTAAAAGTTGGATCTTCATCAGATAAAGCTTGCAAAGCCTTAGACAATTTTTCTACATCACTTTTTGTTTGAGGTTCTACCGCTACTGAAATTACTGGTTCGGGTACAAATAGAGACTCTAAAACAATTGGTTTTTCTGCATCACATAGAGTATCTCCAGTTCCAGCCAGTTTTAAACCTACTACTGCACCGAGGTCTCCGGCTCTTAGTTCATCCACTTCAATCCTGTCGTTGGATTTTAAGACCACCAAGCGAGCAACGCGCTCTTTCTTTTGTTTAGTTGAATTATAGACGTAACTACCTTTTTCTAAAATACCTGAATAAACTCTAATAAAAGTTAAACGACCAAATTTATCAGTGGCTATTTTAAATGCTAAAGCCGAAAATGGTTCATCATCACTAGAGTGTCTTTCTGCTTCTTCTCCACTAGACAAAACACCTCTAATAGGTGGAACTTCTGTAGGAGCTGGTAAATAGTCTACCACTGCATCTAAAAGAACTTGAACGCCTTTGTTCTTAAAAGCAGAACCACACAACATGGGAACAATTGAACCATTAATTGTTCCCTTACGCAATGCTGCTTTAATTTCTGCTTCCGTGAACTCTTCTTCCATCATGAACTTTTCGAGTAATGTCTCGTCAGTTTCAGCAATGGACTCAATTAGTTTGGCACGAAATTCCCTAGCCTGTTGTTTCAGTTTTTCGGGAATCTCGACATCTTCAATATCTTTACCGAGTTCGTCGCGATAAATTTTGGCTCTCATCCGTACTAAGTCAATAATTCCTTGAAAATTGTCTTCACTGCCAATAGGAATTTGAATTGGTACAGCATTAGCTTTCAGTCGTTCTCTAATCTGTTCGTATACTCTAAAAAAATTAGCTCCAGTACGATCCATTTTATTGACAAAGGCAATTCGTGGTACTTTGTACCTGTCTGCCTGTCGCCAGACTGTTTCGGACTGAGGTTGTACGCCACCCACAGAACAAAATACTGCAATTACGCCATCGAGAACTCGCATTGAACGCTCTACTTCGATGGTGAAATCTACGTGACCTGGGGTATCGATAATATTAATTTTGCAATCTTTCCAACTGGTACTGATGGCGGCGGCGGTAATGGTAATTCCCCTATCCTGCTCTTCAGGCATCCAATCCATAGTGGCTGCGCCATCATGAACTTCACCCATTTTATGAGCGATGCCAGTGTAGAACAGAATACGTTCGGTTGTTGTTGTTTTGCCCGCGTCTATATGAGCCGCGATACCAATGTTGCGCACTCTTTCAAGCGGGATAGTACGTGCCACAGATACCTCCTTGCGTTTTGCAGGATTGGGTTATTAAATATTTACTATTGTTTACACTATTTACGATTCTATACTTTTATTAGTTATAGTTTGGCTAAATCATTAAGAGCAAATAAAATTTTAAAGTTTTTATTTAACCTTCCAAGCTATTGTTGATTTGCATTTACCCATTTACAGTGGGATATCGTCCAGAAAAATAAATTTGTGGACATTTAATTGAGTAATTTGGGCAACAAAAGAGAAGAAAATTGGTATTTATAGGTTAAATTGGCTACCGAACCAGATTTTTCTCCTCCTATCAACTCGAAATTGCCCTCTAGTATCTATAATGAGCAAAAGCTTTGTTAGCCTCTGCCATACGATGGGTTTCTTCTCTTTTCTTCATTGCACCGCCAGTTTCATTGGCAGCATCCATAATTTCGTTAGCTAATTTTGCCGCCATAGTGCGTCCGCCTCTAGCACGAGAAAATTGAATTAACCAACGCAATGCTAAAGTAGTTCCCCTACCCTGCCTTACTTCCATCGGTACTTGATAAGTAGCACCGCCAACACGACGTGCTTTTACTTCTACCAAAGGCGTAAGATTTTTGATTGCTTGTTCAAAAACTTCTATGGGTTCTTTGCCCGTTTTTTCTCCAATATTTTTCATGGCATCATAAAGAATGCGAGATGCCAGAGATTTTTTACCACTGCGCATCAATCGCCTAATAGTCATGCTAACAAGACGACTATTATATACAGGGTCGGGGGGAATAGGACGTTTTTTTCTGGTTGAACGACGAGACATTATGTTTATATTTGCGAATAGAATATGTAACTTTAAGCTTCAATTATCTTGAAGCAGCTGTTGCTATTGTAAGATAGACAATTTGCTGTATTTAGATGTACCAAAAGTTGGTAAGTTAGTTGACGCTTTGAAGGACTCAGAAGTGAAAATTCACACCCAAAAAAATATACTGATGTTTCTAACTATTAGTGAATCAAAACGACTTGCATCTTGATTCAAAGACAGTTTTCTCTCACTTAAGCTTAGATTAAAACCAAAAAAAAGTTATTTTTCACTTAAAAATCGCATCCTTTTCTTTAGCTTTACCACTAAGCTGGGGATGCTTCAAGTTGCCCGATTATTTTTGGCTTTTTAGCTGTGGATACGGACTGGTTACTCTAGTCTATTGAGGTTTTTTAGCTCCGTACTTTGAACGCCCTTGCCGTCTATCCTTAACTCCAGTGGTATCTAAAGTACCTCGAACTATATGGTATCTTACTCCGGGCAAATCTTTTACCCTACCACCTCGAATCAAAACCACAGAATGCTCTTGTAGATTGTGTCCGATGCCCGGAATATAAGCCGTAACCTCGAACCCAGAAGTTAAACGAACCCTAGCAACTTTTCTCAAAGCCGAGTTGGGTTTTTTGGGAGTAGTTGTATAAACTCTGGTGCAAACCCCACGTCTTTGAGGACACTCTTTAAGAGCGGGAGATTTGGTTTTCTTTTGGATTTTGGAGCGTTCGCTACGGATCAGTTGCTGAATAGTGGGCATAGGTTATATGTTAGATACTATATAAATCTTCATTTTTTCATCACTTAAGAGGTGGCTAGCATAGTAGCAGACAAATTCTGATTATATATAAACGAATGCCTGATTGTCAATTTTAATTTAATCATATTCAACTGAAAATCGCTGTAAGGGAAGTGCAATAATTCAATGTTTAGCAGCGAAAGATAATCCGCAACCGCAGGTATTTGTTGCTTCGGGATTCTGAAATCTAAATCCTCCGCCCATTAGATCTTCTGAGTAATCCAATTTTAATTTTTGAATATATTGGTCTGATTGAGAATCTATTAAAATAGAAATACCCTGACTGTGATAGAGTTGATCGCCTTGATTTGACGACTTAAGCCTACTCGATTCTAAAGTTAGATGATAAAATAAACCAGAACAGCCTCCAGATGTGATTTTGATTCTCAAATGACTGTCTGGTCTTTTTTGACTTGCTTTAATGCGATTTATTTCCCTTGCTGCTGCCGTGCTAATTTCAACCATGAAAAAACTTTTTCATTTTGTTTCATAAGCTCATGCTACAGCAAAATAATCTCGGTCTAACAATTTAATTTTGTATATGAATATTGATTTGAATGTTGTTTTTAATCGGGGCTTATTGGCGGGAATAATCATCGCTGAAGCGAATGATATCATCTTCTCCCAAGTATTGACCGTTTTGAACTTCAATTAAAACTAGTTTGATTACTCCAGGATTTTCCAGACGATGAGTAGTACACTGAGGTACATAAGTAGATTGATTGCTGCTTAAGATCATTTCGCGATCGCCACAAACTACTTTAGCAGTTCCAGATACTACTATCCAGTGTTCGCTTCTGTGGTGATGCATTTGTAAACTTAAGCGATGACCAGGATTAACTTCTATGCGCTTGATTTTATATCCTTTACCTTCTTCTAGAGTAGTAAAAGAACCCCAAGGGCGAATTTCTGTAGCGGCAATTCCTGGTTGAGTCAGAGATGCGGGAACTTCTAGTTTTGGCTCTTGAATTACCTCGGTTTTAGTATTGGACTGAGACATAATTTTTTCTGTTGATAGGTTAATCAATTTGTATTATTTAACGGTTATTACTCAATCCATATCTGTTATGGATGTTACTCAATAACCTAACCAAAGATAACAAATAAAAAGATAAACTGAGAATAATTAATTAGTTAAATGAAAACACATACATCAAATCTTTACATTTTCACGGTCTATTGTCAGTCAAATTTATTTTTTTCATGAAGTTATCCCCTCGCTACAATGAAAATATTAAGTAAAAATACTAGTTTTTTATGAGAGTATATGTTTGCTGTGTTTGTCCATAACGGAATTGTAAGCGATCGCCAATTACAGTTGGTCAAACTTTCGTTTTTGCAGACCCAAACTATCCCACATAACCCAAAAGATCTATAAAAAAATTGTTTAGCCATCAACTAGAAAAGCTGGCTTGTATATTTAAATACCGAGTATATCGGGTATGATTCTGTAATCTTTGATAGTATCGGTATTTCATATTTAATTTAACTCTTCCCTTCCTGAACAAGCTCTTAAGTAAAAATTCTCTATTGATTAAATACATTTGTATGGAAAAATCAGCAATGAACCCAGAAACCAGAATTAACAACTCTATACCAGTAAAAATTAACTCAACACATTCTTCTAGCAAAGAGCAGTTTTTCTTAGGTCAACCTTGGTTGGTAGAAGAAAGAGACGCTTGCGGAGTCGGGTTTATTGCCGAAAGAGACGGTCGCCAAAGTCATAAATTAATCCAACAGGCCTTAAAAGCTTTAGGATGTATGGAACATCGAGGTGGATGCAGTGCAGACCGGGATTCGGGAGATGGATCGGGAGTCATGACTGGTTTACCTTACAAGCTGTTATCATCTTGGTTTGCCGAAAATGAGCTAGAAATGCCAGTGCCAGAAGCTTGGGGGATAGGAATGGTATTTTTACCCCAGTCAAAAGCCAAAGCTACTCAATGCAAACAATTTGTCGAAACTATTGTCGCAGCCGAAAATTTCCAAGTTTTGGGTTGGCGCACCGTGCCGATTAAACCCGAAGTGCTGGGAGTACAAGCTAGAGAGAATCAACCCAGAATCGAACAAATTATCGTTACCTCCTCTGAAAATTTGCAAGGGGATGCTTTAGACCGCAAACTCTATATAGCTAGGTCACGGGTGGGTAAAGAATTATCGGATGATTTTTATATCTGTTCTTTTTCTTGCCGCACTATTGTTTATAAAGGTATGGTGCGAGCGGTAGTCTTGGGAGAATTTTATCAAGATTTGGCTAACCCAGATTATGAAAGTAACTTTGCAGTCTACCACCGACGTTTTAGTACCAACACTATGCCTAAATGGCCTTTTGCTCAACCGATGCGCTTATTGGGTCATAACGGAGAAATTAATACTTTGTTGGGCAACATTAACTGGATGAGTGCCAGAGAAAAAGAACTGGTAGATACTTTTACTGATGAGTCTTTACCTGGTTGGAAAAAAACTGAAATTGAAGGTTTAACTCCTATTGTTAATAACGATAATAGTGATTCTTATAACCTAGACAGTACGATGGAACTGTTGGTTCGTACAGGTCGCAGTTTGCCGGAAGCTGCAATGATTTTAGTACCAGAAGCTTATAAAAATCAGCCGAATTTAGCAAAATATCCCGAAATTACAGATTTTTATGAGTATTATAGCGGCTTACAAGAGCCTTGGGATGGGCCAGCTTTAATTGTGTATAGTGATGGCAAAACTGTTGGTGCAACTCTAGACCGCAATGGGTTGCGACCCGCTCGTTATAGCATTACTCAAGATGGTTACGTAGTAGTAGGTTCGGAAACTGGAGTTGTAGATTTACCAGAATCAGAAATTATCGAAAAAGGAAAACTTGGACCAGGGCAGACTATTGTCGTAGATTTACAAACTAAAGAAGTATTGCATAATTGGGATGTCAAACAGCGAGTTGCCCAACAAAAACCCTACGGTCAATGGGTAAAACAATATCGAAGCGCGATCGCTCCCCAAGAGTTTGGTAGTGAAAGTATCATGACTGGTACAGAATTGCTCAGACGGCAAACAGCTTTTGGGTATACTGCTGAAGATCTCGAAATTATTATTCAGTCAATGGCCATTGATGGTAAAGAAGCAACTTTTTGTATGGGGGATGATATTCCCCTAGCAGTACTGTCGGGTAAACCTCGGTTATTATATGACTACTTCAAACAGAGATTTGCTCAAGTGACTAACCCCCCCATTGATCCCCTACGGGAAAGTTTGGTCATGTCTCTGTCAATGCAGTTAGGAGCAAAAGGCAATCCCTTACATTGCAAGCCAGAAGATGCCAAATTGATTAAGCTGGACTCTCCTGTACTCAATGATCAAGAATTAGGGGCAATTAAAGCTTCTTCATTCAAACATACAGAGTTATCGACTTTATACCCCATAGCCACAGTCCCCGACGGTTTGAGTATGGCGATCGCCAAGTTATGCGATCGCGCCACAGCAGCAGTTCGAGAAGGAACAGAAATTTTAATTCTCAGTGACAGGGCTGGAGGAGAGACTATAAATGCAGAAAATACCTATATTCCTCCTTTATTAGCTGTGGGTGCAGTGCATCACCATCTAATCCGTCAGGGATTACGTTTGCAGGCATCCCTAATTGTCGATACGGCTCAATGTTGGAGTACTCATCACTTTGCTTGTGCCATCGGTTATGGTGCTTCGGCGGTATGTCCCTATTTAGCTTTAGAAAGCGTCCGTCAGTGGTGGAGCGACCCCAAAACTCAAAATTTAATCACCAACCAGCGCATTGCCCCAATTACTTTAGATCAAGCACAAAAGAATTATCGTAAATCCATCGAAGCGGGATTATTAAAAATTCTCTCCAAAATGGGAATTTCCCTACTCTCTTCCTATCACGGAGCGCAAATTTTTGAAGCATTGGGTTTAGGGATGGAGATAGTCAATCTGGCTTTTGCAGGTACAACATCTCGTTTGGGTGGTTTGAGTCTGGCAGAATTAGCCCAAGAAATTATTGCTATCCATCAACGAGCTTTTCCCGAATTGCAGGGTAAAAAATTAGAAAATTACGGCTTTGTCAAATATAAAAAAGGCGGGGAATATCATATGAATTCTCCCGAAATGGCAAAAGCCTTACATAAAGCTGTACATAGCCAAAAATACGACCATTATCAAGTTTACCAACAGTATTTACAAGGTCGTCCAGCTACTGCCTTGCGAGATTTACTAGATTTAAAAGCCGATCGCGATTCGATTGCTGTAGAAGAAGTAGAATCGGTTGAAAGCATCGTCAAACGTTTTTGTACTGGTGGAATGTCTTTGGGTTCTCTATCACGGGAGGCACATGAAACTCTGGCGATCGCTATGAATCGGATTGGCGGTAAATCTAATTCGGGAGAAGGGGGAGAAGATACAGTTCGATTTAAAGTTTTAGATGACGTGGGAGAAGATGGCAATTCTCCAACTTTCCCCCATCTTAATGGTTTGAAAAACGGTGACACTGCAAGTTCGGCAATCAAACAAGTGGCATCCGGTCGCTTTGGAGTAACTCCTGAATATTTAATGAATGCCAAACAGCTAGAAATTAAAATCGCCCAAGGTGCAAAGCCAGGAGAAGGAGGACAGTTACCAGGGAAGAAAGTCAGTCCTTATATTGCTTCTTTGCGACGTTCTAAACCGGGGGTGACCCTAATTTCTCCTCCTCCCCATCACGATATTTATTCTATTGAAGATTTAGCACAGCTAATTTTTGACTTACATCAGATCAATCCTCAAGCCAAAGTATCCGTAAAATTAGTAGCAGAAATTGGCATCGGGACGATCGCTGCTGGAGTAGCTAAAGCGGATGCCGACGTAATTCAAATCTCAGGTCACGATGGCGGTACTGGTGCATCCCCCTTGAGTTCGATCAAACACGCCGGCGCACCTTGGGAATTAGGTTTGACTGAAGTACATCGAGTATTGTTAGAAAATCAACTGCGCGATCGCGTTATCCTGCGGGCTGATGGCGGTTTTAAAACAGGTTGGGATGTAGTTATGGCTGCCCTAATGGGTGCAGAAGAATACGGCTTCGGTTCGATCGCCATGATTGCCGAAGGTTGTATTATGGCAAGGGTATGTCATATGAATACTTGTCCTGTAGGAGTAGCAACCCAACAAGAACATCTACGGGCGCGTTTTAAAGGAATTCCCGACAACGTGATTAATTTTTTCTATTTTGTCGCCGAAGAAGTAAGGAGTCTCTTAGCCAAATTGGGTTATCGTAACCTAGATGAAATCATCGGTCGTAGCGATCTTTTAGGACAACGAGACGTAAAATTAACCAAAACCAAAGGGTTAAATCTCGAATGTTTGATTAACCTACCCAATGTCAAAAGCAATCGCAGTTGGTTGCAACATCCATCAGTTCACAGCAACGGTAATGTATTAGATGACGAAATATTAGCTGATAGCAATATGGCCAAAGCGATCACCAACCACGGCATTGTTAGTAAAGAAATTGAAATCATCAATACCGACCGCTCTGTAGGAGGTAGAATTGCTGGTGCGATCGCCTCTTTATACGGTAATAGCGGTTTTGCAGGAGAAATTAGCCTCAATTTCCAAGGGACAGCAGGACAGAGTTTTGCTGCCTTTAACCTGCCGGGGATGAAAATGCACTTGACGGGAGAAGCTAATGACTATGTAGGCAAAGGAATGCATGGCGGCGAGATCGTTATCGTTCCTCCTCAAAATGCTAGCTATAACTTAGCTAATAATGTCATTATTGGTAATACTTGTCTCTATGGTGCAACTGGTGGCACGCTATATGCCAATGGACGTGCGGGAGAACGATTTGCAGTGCGTAATTCTTCAGCTAAAGCCGTAATTGAAGGTGCTGGGGATCATTGTTGTGAATACATGACTGGTGGTGTAATTGTAGTTTTAGGCACAGCAGGACGCAACGTTGGTGCTGGCATGACAGGTGGTTTGGCTTACTTCCTCGATGAAGATGATTCTTTCTCTGGCAAAGTCAATCCCGAAATTGTCAGCATTCAAAGAGTTGCTACTCCAGCAGGACAACAACAGCTAAAAGAGATGATTACCACCCACGTTGAAAAAACTGGCAGTCCAAAAGGAAAAAATATTCTCGACAACTGGGATAATTATCTAGGCAAATTTTGGCAGGTAGTACCACCTTCGGAAGCTGATAGCCCAGAAGTAACAACAGCAGCTAAAACTCTAACTTCTGTATAATAATTTTTGGCAAAATTAAGTTATTCAGAGAAAATCTAAAAATTTCAACATCTTTTTAACTCAATATCCCAACTATGGTTTATCGTTAGATCGAACTGTTGTCTAGTCAAAAATTTTGTTATGACTAACTCATCTCCCCAACCTCCTGAAAATGAATCTAGAAACCAACCAATTTTGAATTTTGATGAAAAAATAGCAATAATTGTTGCTTTTTTAACCATTGGGTCAATTTTGTTTTGGTCTTTAGGTTCTGGTTTGAGAACAGGAATTTTATCTGCTTCTGGATTGAGAAGTTCGTGGTCTAAATGGACAAATTATTTATTATCTTCTAGTCAAACTACAGAAAAAACAGATTTGAGGTCAACAAAAACTAAATTCAAAGCTACCGATAATATTATCTTGGATGGGGAACTTTCCGAACCAGTAAAATTAGATACTTTAGAACGACGAACTTCTAAATACCTTGATCGCCAGCCTAAAATTAAAGAACCTGAGCATTTAGATAGTGCGACTGCTTTTACTCGACCAACAGAAGACTCTTTCGGCTTAATTGCACCAACAGTTACAGGAATAGCTTTGGGTAAAAGAAAAACAACTACTCCTAAAGTAACTCCACCGGTAACTCCTCAACCCGAAGAGCAAGTTACTACTCCTGATGTAACTCCACCGGTAACTCCTCAAATTGCTTTTACAGATCTCACACCAAATTATTGGGCATATCCTTTTATTGAAAAACTAGGAAAACAACAGCTAATCGCTAATTTTTCTGGTAATGGCTTGTTTGAACCAGAAAAATTAATTACCAGGGCGAGTATGGCAACTTTAATCAGCCAAGCTTTTGATCGCACAGCCAGTCAACCAGCCAGAAATTTCACCGATGTATCCGAAAATAATATAATCGCCGCAGATATTAAGAAAGCTGTAGAAACTGGTTTTATGAAAGGTTATTCTGAGCGAGAGTTCCGCCCTCTAGAAAACATTCCCCGCTATCAAGTTTTAGTTACCTTAGCCAGTGGTTTGGATTTACAACCATCTCCAGATGCCAGTGCTACTTTAGGTAAATTTGATGATATGGAAAACATTCCTGACTGGGCAAAAGAACAAGTAGCGGCCGCCATTGAAGCAGGATTAGCAGTGAATCGCCCAGAATTTAGTACCAATTCTCTTAACCTTGATGAACCAGCAACACGTGCCGAAGTTGCTGCCATGATTCACCAAGCCCTAGTTCAATCTGACAAACTAGAACCTATTGATTCTCAATATATCGTTCGACCCTAAAACATATTGTTGTGACTTCCTCCCAACGCTAATTAAAAACTCCGCTTACGCTTCGTTTTTAATATAGCGTGGGCTTCCATTGTCGCCAATGGAATCTTGCTCTCCTAGCCTGGACAATGCCAGATTACGCCACTTATCTACAACAAAGTTGCCCGACAGTACGACAATTTGAGAGCCAATTTCTTGCTTTTCGCGAGTCCCGCGATACGTTTCCTCTCCCCTGTTACATATTTC
>JBHJNX010000009.1:0-61470 GCA_050330335.1 Pleurocapsa sp.
ACGCACCGCTGGTGTACCAGTTATCGTGCCAACGGTAAACGCTGGGTAGCCAAGTGCGGAGAGGATAACCGCTGAAAGCATCTAAGTGGGAAGCCCACCTCAAGATGAGTACTCTCATGAAGTAATTCAGTAAGGTCACGGGGAGAACACCCGTTTGCTAGGCGTTAGGTGGAAGAGCAGTAATGTTTGCAGCCGAGACGTACTAACAGACCGAGGGCTTGACCAACTATCTATCTATAATGGCCTTAATTTCTAGATGTATGCAGTCTTGAGGGTGAACTATCATCCGACAGTCTTTCCTGGTGCTTGTAGCGCAATGGTACCACTTCGATTCCATCCCGAACTCGACAGTGAAACGTTGTAGCGGCGAAGATACTTTGAGGGTAGCCTCTGGGGAAAATAGCTCAGTGCCAGGTTCTATTTTTGAGGGATCGAAAAACAGACTTAAGTCAAGTCTGTTTTTTGGCATATATATACAGTCTAAAAAATGCTGTGTTGTTCGTTATCAACTAACCAATCTTCGTTTTGTCCTCCAATTATTAATTGATTAATTGTCACGTATTCTTTATTGAGTTGGTTGATTGCATTAATTAAAATGTCGAGTGCAATTAAATCGCTAGTACCGAGATCGAACCAACATCTTCCCCAAGTACCTAAATATTCAAAAATTCCCATATTATGCATTGGAGACATGAGAGCTAATTCTGTTTCTTGCATACTATATTCCATGTAACTAATTTCTACTCCTGTTTCCTGTATCCGAAGATTTTCAGCGTTAAAACCTCCTAACTTACCAAGATAAAACCAAGAGTTAAACAGTTCTTCAACATATTGTTTTTCCATTGTCGAAGGAACAGTATGAAACTCTAACCAAATCCATAAATCAAAAGGATTAAATTCTCTAAATTTCACTTCCATTGTTGTATTGATTTTAATAATTATAAAAAAGATAACACAATGCAATATAGTTGCTGGTTGATTTAAATTTTAACAATTAATCATTATTGAGTATATGTAAGTTAACATTGATATGTTAGCAATATCGAGCGGTTTAGTTTAAAAATGTCATCTTCTAATCCTACTACAAATAACGAATTAGAAACTATTTTAAATGAAATAGAGCGGTCGTTAGCACAATTACAACAGCGTCATGCACAAGTAAAGCAAGATTTAGCACAACGCTCTCAACTTTTATCTCGTCAACAAGAACTCAAACAACACCAAGAAAATAATTACACTAAACAACCAATCAAAACAGAATTGCATCATCTGCAAAAAGAATTAGAACGTTTGGATATAAATTTAGAAAGTTCTTTGTTACCCGATATTTTTTGGCAAGTAGTTCGTTTTGTTTTCTTAGGAATTATTATTGGTTGGTTTCTTCATTCTTGGATTTAAATTAGTTTGATTATTGTCATCTGCGGTGCTACTGCTACTGGTAAATCTAGTTTAGCTTTACAAATAGCCCAAAATTTCCATTCTGTAATTATTAGTGCTGATTCTCGTCAAGTTTACCGCGAATTCGATATTGGTACAGCCAAACCTTCTGTTAAAGAACAAAAATTAGTTCCTCATTATCTAATTGATATTTGCCAGCCTACTGAAACTTTGACCTTAGCTGAATATCAACAGCAAGCACAACAGTTAATCGACTGCTATTGTTTTTCTAAACAAACCTCTAGTTCGCCTCCTTTATTAGTAGGGGGTACTGGTTTGTATCTTAAATCTATAGTTAAAGGATTAAAAATTCCTCGAGTCTCTCCTCATTCAGAATTGCGATCGCAACTATTAGCTTTAGGACAAATACAACTGTACAATATTTTGTGTCAAGTAGATCCTCTTGCTGCTGGCAAAATTCATCGGAACGATAAAACTAGAATTATACGAGCCTTAGAGGTCTTTTACGTGACAGGAAAAGCAATTAGTCTACAACAGGGAGAAAATCCACCCAAGTATCCGATTTTGCAAATTGGTTTAGATTGTGAGCCAGGGGTTTTAAAACAGAGAATTGCGTCGAGAACTCATAAAATGATTGACATGGGATTAGTAACAGAAGTAGAAAATTTATGTCAAAAATATGGTCAAAATTTACTCTTACTTGATACATTGGGATATTCAGAAATTAAACAATATTTAGCTGGAGATTTTGATTTAGATCAAGCAATCTCTCTAATTATTACCCATACCTGTCAATTTGCTAAACGTCAGCGTACTTGGTTTAGAGGAGAACAGCAAATAGAATGGTTTGATAATACTCACCCAAATTTATTAGAGGAAGTTACTACAAGAATTAAAGAATTTATTCAAATGAATCCCTTAGAGTGATAAAAAGTCGATTATTTGTCATCATTTGCTGAAAATAAGCATATTTTACTTAAAAATTATTTAAAATAATTTCTATAAACCTAAAACGATCTTAAATACTATGGATTGCAGTCATGTCCAATTTTGTACAGATAAACACAAAATCGATCTCCAACAATTACAAGATTTATTATCAAAAACTGCTTTTTGGGCAAAAAAACGTAAGATAGAAGAGTTACAGATAGCGATCGCTAATAGTAATCCAGTGGTAACGGTTTGGGATCGTCACTATTTAATTGGATTTGCTAGAGCTACTTCTGATGGTATTTATCGTGCTGCTATTTGGGATGTAGTTATTGCTCCCGACTATCAAGGTATGGGATTGGGTAGAAAATTAGTTGAAACTGTATTGTCTCATCCTACAGTTAATAAGGTTGAAAGAATTTATTTGACTACTACTCATCAACAAAGTTTTTACCAACGTATTGGTTTTGAAACTAATGACACTACTACAATGGTTTTGTACAACTCAAATTCGACATCCGAAATATCTCAACTGCAAAACGCGATTGAGATTCAGTCTACTGCTTTAAGAGTAGATAGTCGTTTTTAAATTAAATATTGGTTAACCAGTAGTGATTAAAGCAAGTGATTAAACTGAGGATTATTTTGTAAAGATTGAACTACCTGTTTGATTTCTTGAGTTCTATTTTTGTTGACAATCAAAGTTACATTATTATCTCTGACAACTACAACGTCTTCTAAGCCAATAGTGACAATTAGTTCTTGATCGTCACTGGTATAAATAATTGTATCTTTGGTATCTTGACCGATATGAGAGCCTAACTCTAGGTTAATTTTATCCCCCTTGAGAAGACGCTCGACTCCATTCCAATCACCCAGATCGTCCCAGCCGAAATTAGCAGGTAATACACAAGCTAATTGGGTTTTTTCCATCAAAGCATAATCGATACTTTCTTTTTTGAGTTGAGAATAAGCCGACTTACCAAATTGCAATAAAGGGTTAATAATTTTAGGAGCATGGGTTCTCAATTCATCTAAAACTATTGCTCCTTGAAAAATAAAAATGCCGCTATTCCAACTAAATTTACCTGTCTCAATAAAAGACTGAGCTGTAGCTTGATCGGGTTTTTCTGTAAATCTATTGACCTTGTAAACTGGCAATCCTTGAAAGCTGCCTTTTTCTGAACCCTGTTCTATGTAACCATAGCCAATAGAAGGGCGGTTGGGTTTGATCCCCAAAGTAACAATTGATGGTTCGTGAGCAGCTTGTTCGACAGCAGCCTTGAGTGTATTTTCGTAACTGGCGCGATCGCCAATCCAATGATCGGCAGGAAAAAATCCCAAAATAGCATCCTTACCGTGTTTTTTAGTTACTTCAATAGTTGCCCAAGCGACAGCAGGAGCAGTATCTTTTCCTTCTGGTTCGACTAAAATATTAGACAAAGGCAGATCGGGTAATTGTTCTTGAACACCATCAGCGATCATATCTGAAGTAATTACCCAGAGATTTTCCCAACCTCCAGCTAAATTTAACAACCGATCTGCTGTAGCTTGTAATAAACTGCGATCGCCACCATCGAGACATAAAAATTGTTTTGGTCTTTTACGACGGCTAACTGGCCAAAAACGCTCACCTTTACCGCCAGCTAGAATAATAGGAATTAATTTTGTATCCATTTAGTCAGTCTTCCTGGATTATGCAGATCGTTATTGATTTTTACTTAATAATCTTATTTTGACATTTCATTTTAGTTAAGTCATTGTTAATATTATGGAAATCGCCCCAGAAAATCATCAATAATTAACATCGATTGTCAGAATAATATATATATTTGTGGAGTTTTTTACCAAAATCCTCGTTTACCATTGGGTAAAATAGTTAACCAATTAGTTTTAGCTGTTTCTAACTGTTCTTTGGTTACAGTAGAATTTGTTAAATTAGCCCCACATAAATTAGTACCTTTTAATTTTGCTGCTTCAAAACTGGTATAACTTAAATCTGCTCCTCGTAAATCTGCTCCTTCTAAATTAGCAGCGTTAAAAAAAGCTCGGTTGAAGTTGGCATTACGAAATATTCCCTGACGTAGATCTGAATTACTAAAATCGCTACCACTTAAATCTGCATTTTTTAGATTGACTTTAATTAATCGAGAATGATGAAATTTACTATCGGATAAAGTTGCTTTTTCTAAATCCTGCATACTCAGGTCTTTTAGCCCAAAATCCCGACGACCCTTGGAATAATAACTTAACAGAGTTGAATTGTCCATTTTAACCGGTTTTTGTATTTCCTTGGGATTATCATCAGTATTAGCAAATTTTTTACTACCAGAATATGCTTTACTTCTACCACTCAGCGTTCTATTCCCACCAGTACTAGCAGCAGTTTTTGGAGAGCTAAAAATAGACGAAGTACGACTAACGGTAGTTCTGCTACCAATTCCAGGCGACATTCTACTTTGAGTAGTTTTAGAACCGGAAGACATAGTTCTACGAGCAGCAGTATGTTTATTTTCTTCAAGAGGAGAATAACCAATCATACTTTCAGCTAAACTATCAACATGATTTTCCATGTCCAATACCCCTAATACTTCGTCAGCAGTTTTATAGCGATTTTTAACTGCAACTTCCAGCATAGTGGACATGATTTCTTTGAAACTATCTCCTACCTTAATATATTTGAACCAATCTATTTCTCCTGTTATGGGATCACAATCCATATTTTTGGGAGCTTTACCCGTCATTAAATACATACAAGTAACACCTAATGCATAGATATCACTAGCATAAACAGGACGCATTGCTAGTTGTTCGGGAGGAGCAAAACCTGGCGTACCAACGGCAAAAGCGGTAAAAGCTGTTTGATTAGAATTACCCGCAGCAATTGTATTAACTTGATTTTTAACGACTCCAAAATCAATTAAAACTAATTTGTTGTCAATTTCTCGGCGAATAATATTAGCAGGTTTAATATCGCGATGAATTACTTTTTGAGCGTGAATATCTTTAAGAATAATCAGAACTTCTTTTAATACTTGTCTAGCTTGAGTTTCATCTAAAACTCCTTGTTTTTTTATTTCTTGTTGTAGGTTATTACCTTTAACAAATTCTTGTACTAAATAAAATTGTTCTCGATCTTCAAAATAATCTAATAGCCTGGGTATTTGAGGATGATTACCCACTCTGCCTAAAGTTTTAGCTTCTCTTTCAAATAATTCCCTTGCCATGGAAAGAAAATTGGGATTATCTGTATTAGGACGTAGCTGTTTAATCACACACAAAGGTTTACCAGGTAGTGAAAGATCCGCAGCTAGAAATGTCGCACCGAAACCGCCTTTACCAAGACCCTTGACTAAATGATAGCGATTTCTTAACAACAGTTTTGATCCACAAGCTTTACATAATTTAGCTTTAGGATGATTGATAGGTTTGGGACAGGATGGGTTTAGGCAGTAGCTCATTCAAAATACCTATAAGGCTCTGTCTGACGAGTGTATTTTTAACTCATTAACTTAGTTGTTGTAGCCAATTAACCAATTTTTAGTAATTGTTTTTAGCCACATAACAACAGCATATCCTAATTTTTTTAAAATCAGGTAATCTAACTCAATTAAATTTGTTGCCATCCAAAAAATAGTTGGATTTAAATTGTATAATAAATACCATTATTTCATTTGCAATATCAGTATTTTCTTCAATATAATACACAAAGACATGATTTAAATTTGTATTTTTTTTTAAACCCGAAATATTAAAAACAAAACTATGTTCTTGATAATATCATTGGTTTCTTGATTTTTTGTGGCTTTGATTATTTAAATAATACTCAAAATTAGTTAATTTTTAATAACTCAAACATCAGTGTTTGTTTTTAAGCAAAAATACTGATAAATAGATGAAACAGAGGCGATCGCATTTAGGGAATCTACGTAATTAGCGTTAAAATATTTGGGCGGAAAATTTTTAAGAAATATAGGGTTCGATGCGCGTCTCTTTAAATTGGTTAAAAGAATTAGTAGATATTGACTTGACTCCAGAAGAGTTGGGTAAAATTTTAACGATCGCGGGATTTGAAGTAGAAGGGATTGAAGACTTACGAGTCTTAGCTGATGGGGTGGTAATTGGTAAAGTTTTGCAACGCGATCGCCATCCTAATGCTGATAAACTAAGTGTCTGTAAGGTAGATATAGGTCAAGACGCTCCTTTGAATATTGTCTGTGGTGCATCTAATGTTACTGCCGATATTTATGTTCCCGTAGCTACGGTGGGAACATATTTACCAGCGATTGATTTAAAATTACGTCCGACAAAACTGCGGGGTGAACCTTCAGAAGGGATGATTTGTTCCCTCGCTGAGTTAGGTTTAACTAAAGAATCTGAAGGAATTCATATTTTCGAGGAAAGACCCCGCGTCGCCGTAAGGCGTTTACCCTCGAATGGGGGCAAGGGAATGCTTTCCGATACAGGGGATAATCTCAAACCAGGTGATGACGTGCGCCCCTTACTAGGTTTAGATGATGTAATTTTAGATCTAGCCACTACAGCCAACCGCGCCGATGCCTTGAGTATGGTTGGAATAGCTAGGGAAGTCGCAGCTTTAACTGGCAAATCGGTAAAACTGCCAGAAATTCCCGATTTAACTATATCGAGTCACAATTTGTTATCGATTGATATTCAAGATACTAATGCTTGCCCTGCCTATATCGGTACAATAATTGAGAATATTGCGATCGCTCCATCGCCTCAATGGATGCAGTGGCGGTTACAGGGGGCGGGAGTCCGTCCAATTAATAATGTAGTGGATATTACTAATTATATTCTATTGGAATGGGGTCAACCCCTTCATGCTTTTGACCGCGATCGCACTGGAGCAGTAGCAGGAGGAAATAATTTAACTATTGGGGTGCGTTTTGCCACCGAACAAGAAGTATTAAAAACCTTAGATGGACAAGAAAGAAACTTAGTAGCGCAAAATTTGCTAATTACAGCTAATAATCAGCCTGTAGCTTTAGCAGGAGTCATGGGAGGAGAAGAGACAGAAGTATACGAAGAAACAAAAAATATTATTTTAGAAGCCGCTCTATTCGATCCCGTAACCATCCGCAGATCTGCCCGCGCTCAAAGTTTGCGTAGTGAAGCCTCAACCCGTTATGAACGAGGAGTCAATCAAGTAGAATTAGTTTCAGCCTGTAATCGGGCGATCGCTTTATTACAAGAGTTAGCTAATGGTAAAGTTGTAGATCGTGCCATAGCTGATAATCGTCCCGATCCTGCCAGTCGCGGTGCCATTGAATTGCGTTGGGCAAGAATCAACCAAATTTTAGGTACAGTAAAAAAAGATAGTGGCATCGGTTATATAGAAACAGCAGAAGTAGAATCAATTCTCGGTGCTTTGGGTTGTCAGTTAGAGCCAATAGCAGGAAAAGATAATACTTGGCGAGTTAGCGTACCTCCTTATCGCTATCGAGATTTAGAGCGAGAAATTGACTTAATTGAAGAAGTTGCCCGTCTCTATGGATACGATCGCTTTTGCGACACTTTACCAGAAAAAACCGAACCCGGTTATCTTTCCTTTGAATATTACGTCAAAAACAAACTCCGAACTGCTTTTCGGGGTGTTGGGTTGACTGAAGTAGTGCAATATTCTTTGGTTAAACCTACAGATCAACAAGTTACTCTAGCCAATCCCTTATTTGCAGAATATTCGGCTCTCAGAAACGATTTACTATCGGGTTTGATCGATGCTTTTGAGTACAATCAATCTCAAGGGAATGGGGCGTTAAATGCTTTTGAAATTGAGAGAGTTTTCTGGCAAGAGGAAGATAAGCTCATAGAAAGGGATGCCGTAGCGGGAATTATGGGTGGCAATATTGCTCCTCAAGGAATTTGGGTAACTAGTGGCAAAGAAACTCCAATGACTTGGTATCAAGCCAAGGGAATGTTAGATAACGTATTTAATAATCTGGGTTTGTCAGTTGAGTATCAACCCGAAAGCCAAGTAACAAGATTGCATCCAGGGCGTACTGCCTCGTTATGGATTGACAATCAACGTTTGGGTGTTTTTGGGCAACTTCATCCCCAACTCAGACAACAGCAAGATTTACCGGATGCCGTTTATGTATTTGAATTGGCTTTTGATATCTTACTTGCCGCTTTAAACAGAGAAGAATTAACTACCCCTAAATTTAAAGCATATTCAACTTATCCAGGTGCAGCTAGAGATTTAGCTTTCTTTGCCCCCTTAGAATTATCCGTTGCTGAAATAGAAAAGGCAATGAATCAAGCAGGAGGTAAATTACTACAGCAGATAGAAATCTTTGATGAATATAAAGGCGAAAATGTACCCCAAGGGCAACGCAGTTTGGCTTTTAACTTAGTATATCGAGAGCGCGATCGCACTTTAACCGATAAAGATGTCGATCCCATACATCAAAAAGTTAGAGATACTTTGGTGAAAAAGTTTAATGTAACCCTACGGAGTTAATTGTTTTTGTAGCAGGATTTAGTAATATGAATCGTCTAGCACTTTTGAGCGTGTCCGATAAAACTGGTATTGTCGATTTAGCACGCCAGTTAGTAGAAAAATTTCAGTTTGAGTTAATTAGTAGCGGCGGTACAGCTAAAACTTTACAGGAAGCTGGTTTAACCGTTACTAAAGTCAGTGACTATACGGGATCGCCTGAAATTTTGGGAGGAAGAGTCAAAACTCTACATCCTCGCATTCATGGAGGGATTTTAGGGAGGCGGAATTTACCAGAAGATAAAGCAGAAATGGAGGCTAATAATATTCGCCCTCTAGATTTAGTAGTAGTAAACTTATATCCCTTTGCCAAAACCATCGCTCAACCTGATGTTACTGTCGAACAAGCGATCGAGAATATAGATATTGGAGGACCTACTTTAATTAGAGCGGCGGCGAAAAACTATGCTTACTTGACTGTATTGTGCCATCCTCAGCAATATTCGCCATATCTTTCAGAATTTGAGCAATCAAACGGCGATGTATCTTTAGAATTTCGTCAACGGATGGCAGGAAAGGCTTTTGCTCATACCAATAATTATGACCGTGCTATTTCAGCTTATTTTGCTAATTTAAATTCCACTGAGGAATTGTCTGATACTTATAGCCTCTCTGGTAGTAAATTACAGTCTTTGCGTTACGGCGAAAATCCCCATCAACCCGCCGCTTGGTATCAAACTGGTACTCAAGCTACAGGTTGGGCAGCAGCAAATAAACTACAGGGAAAAGAACTAAGTTACAATAATTTGGTAGATTTAGAAGCAGCAAGGCGAATTATTGCTGAATTTCCCAGTTCTGAATCGGCGGCAGCCGTTCTCAAACATACTAATCCTTGTGGGGCTGCTGTGGGTAATACTTTAGCAGAAGCTTATGAAAAAGCTTTTAATGCAGATTCTGTTTCGGCTTTTGGCGGTATTGTGGCACTCAATCAACCCGTAGATGCAGCAACTGCTCAGGCTTTAACCAAAACCTTTCTAGAATGCGTTGTCGCTCCTGGATGCGATGCAGAAGCTGAAAAAATTTTACAAGCTAAATCCAAGCTGAGAATTTTACTCTTACCAGATTTAAGTGCAGGAAATAAAGAAATTATTAAGGCGATCGCGGGAGGATTTTTAATTCAAGCTAGTGACGATAAAATCGAAAATCCCGATGACTGGCAAATTGTCAGCGAAACACAACCCACATCGGCGCAAATAGCAGAAATGTTGTTTGCTCAAAAAATCGTCAAGCACGTCAAATCTAACGCCATTGTAGTTACTAAAAATCGTACTACTTTAGGAATCGGTGCGGGGCAGATGAATCGCGTCGGTGCAGTTAAAATTGCCCTAGAACAAGCTGGAGAGCAAGCTCAAGGGGGTATTCTTGCTAGTGATGGATTTTTCCCTTTTGATGATTCGGTACGCACTGCCGCAACAGCAGGAATTAGTGCCATAATTCAGCCAGGAGGTTCGATTCGAGATAAAGATTCCATCGCTGCTGCCAATGAATTAGGTATAGTAATGGTTTTAAGCGGTACTCGTCATTTTTTACATTAAGGGCAATGGCGTTTAATGATACAATTTAAGGTTTGAGATCGTAATATATAATTACGGGCTAATTTTGGTTGTCTAATTAAACAGCAAAATTGTCTATGATGATTTTGGCAGACTGTCAACAGTATCTCGCCATTTCACGATCAGGATAAGATTGACTGGATAAATCTGAGTTTGAAGTGTATTTCAAGGATAAAAAAATTATCTGTTTTAGCTCTTCAATCTTTAGCTAATTTTATTCATAGCAACCAAAATAAAACCTTAAATTGCAGTAATTAAGTTTGGAGGATGATTTTTAATGACCCAAGTGGTTGTTGGACAAAACGAAAATATAGAATCTGCACTACGTCGATTTAAACGCCAAGTATCAAAAGCAGGTATCTTTGCCGATATTAAACGTCGTCGCCACCACGAAACCCCGATTGAAAAGCGCAAACGTAAAGCGATCGCTCGACGTAAAAAGCGTTACCGTTAAATAAAATCGTGTATTCTGTTATCTAAAGCTGATTTTTAGTTATTACACAACTAACAGAAGGTGATAAACAACTTAAAACCAGCGCGATCGCTACTAAAAATCGAAAAATATTTTCTTAAAGCGCGATCGCGCTTATGGGAAAAAGCTGAGGGACTGTATTTTGAATTTATTTAAAAACAAGGAATGACTGCTCCATTTTCCAACAGGGGCTGCATCGTTTTGTTGTGTTCGAGGTATCTATGAAATCTAAATAAATTAACGAAGCAAAGTAGTAGATTTGCCAGTGAATCACAAATTATTTGTTGATAACAGAGAATATTTGGTATTTAACAACAATTTAAATATTGTTCGTGCTTCTGATGGTGTAAGAAAATATGCTTATCGTTCGGAAGAAATTATACCAGGTGAAGATGTTTCCCTCAGCTTTCCTGAATTAATTGGCTTAGAAGCAGTTTGTGAGGCTATTTTAAATGGAGAACAAGAACAGTTTGTTCTAGACAGTATTTCTCGCAATTTAGACGAAAATACCATCCTTTATTTTAATTTATACATCAAAAAAATTGAAGAAAATCTAATTCTTCTTTTAGAAGATGTTACAGAATTAATGTCATTAAGACAGTCATTAATTCAAAGAGTTAATGAAGCAGAAGTAGTTTTAAGTCAACTAAAAAGATTTGAATATTGTACCAACAAAATTGTGGCATCTATGGGTGATGTCCTGTTTATCACTACGAGATCAGGTACAATTGAACGAGTTAATAAAGCAACAATAGAATTATTTGGTTATAAAAAAGCAGAATTATTACAAAAATCAATAGATACTATTATTAACAATGAAAATTTTAATCATCAACAGATTTATACCTCTTTGTTAAACGATAGTAATTCTGTAGAAACAATAGAAATTGCTTGTAAAACTAAACAACAAAAATTAATTCAAATAGAATTTAACTGCTTTGTCGTACCTACAGAAATTGAAGGCTTCCTAAATTGTGTTTATATCGGTAGAGACATTACATCACGTAAGCAAGCAGAAATAGAAATTAGAAAAGCTTTAGAACAAGAAAAAGAACTTAGAGAATTAAAATCTGGGTTTATTTCTATGGCTTCTCATGAATTTCGCAATCCTTTAAGTAGTATTTTAATTTGCGCTCAAACGCTAGCAGATAGTGAGAACATTTCTCGCCCAGAACAAGAATTTTATTTACAATCTATTAGAGATGCAGCCTTAAATATGCAATCTTTGTTAGAAGATATTTTAATTTTGAGCAAAACTGAAGCCGGCAAGCAAAAATACAATCCAACTAAATTAAATTTAATGATTTTCTGTCGGCAGATTATTCAAGAATTAGAATCAACCTATCTTGAAAGAACCATAGATCTAAATATAGATAATGATTTCAGTCAAGTTTATTTTGATGCTAAATTGCTCTGGCATATTTTAACCAATTTACTTTCCAATGCTTTGAAATATTCTCCTCCATCAGAACCAGTAGAATTAAGAGTTAGTTTTACCGAAGACCGTACCAAAGCTATCATAGAAGTATGCGATCGCGGTATGGGGATTCCTCAAGAATCTCAAAAACATTTGTTTGAATCGTTTTATCGTGCTAGCAATGTAGGAGATATTCCAGGTACGGGTTTGGGAATGTCAATTGTCAAAAAAGCTGTAGAATCTCATCAAGGAACAATCAAAGTTGAAAGCGAAATTAATGTAGGTACTAAAGTTAGGGTAATTTTGCCTGTAACCAATGACTCTAAAAGAGCAAATTAATTAAGTCAATTGTTGAAGAAAACTGATAATTAAAATCTGCTAAAGTTATTAATTAAGATACACATCACGATTAAATTTTAGTTTGAGGAGCATCATAATGACTGAAATTACCAAAGAAGAAATGCGTAATAGATTAGGTAATGTTACGCAGTTACAAGAACTTTTATTTGGAGATAAAATTAAAGAATATAATCATAAATTTGAGCAAAATCAAAAATACCTACATAAGCTGGAAGCTGACATCGATAAACTCCGTCTGAATCTTGAAAATAACCTAAAACAATTAGAAAATTCTTTGACTCACAAAATAGAATCTGCTGTAGATTCTTTAGAAAAAAAATTAAAATATCTTAGTCTTACTACTCAAGATGAAACCAGCAAACTCAAACAAGAGGTTAAAAATATTTCCAAAACTAGTTATGACAGTATTAATTCAATTCAAGAAAATTTAAATTCTCAAGCCACTAATTTAAAAACTGAACTTGTTCAAACTAAAGAAATTGTAGATAAAGATCTCCAAACATTAAAACAGCAATTGTTAGAAAGAATTGAAAAAAACTTTGCAGAAGTATCAAATGAAAAAGTTTCTCGTGGTGATTTGGCAGAAGTTTTGTTTGAATTATGTTTAAAAGTTAAAGGAACTGATTTTGTTCCCAATCTCAAAGAAGCTGCCAATAATGGTATTAAAACCGATTTTCTACTTCCTGAAGAACAAGTAAATGAAAATAGTCAAGATAATTGACTTTGATCTGACATCCTCTAAAGAAAGAAATTTAATGAATGAATGTTTGTTTTTCTAAACTTCATTCATTAACTAAACAAAAAATGTATAGATGAAAAGATATCAACAGATAATTTCTCTAACTACAATTTTAGCCTTGATCACCACTTCCACAGCTATCGCTCAAAATTCTAATACCGATGCTTTAGATTCTTGCGATCGCCCATCTTCAAGAGGTTTGTCCACCCTTAAAAATATCACTAAATCCACACAAGAAAATAATCATTCTACAGTCAGAGAAACTTCTCCTGTTAATAGCGAAACTGCTGCTAATTCAGCCAACAACCCTATTCAACCAAGTCTCTGGTGGGCAACAGAACAATTCGATCCCTTTGCAGGTAGATTAGTTGAAAGTTGGCTCACTGATACTCAAGTACAACAAATAAATTTAGTAGTTAATTGGCAATTATGGACTTTTTTAGATTATTTAGGACGCTATAGATTTGTCAATCAATTTGGCACTATAGCCAGAAAATACGGCTACGATCTCAATATCTTCAATCAAACAAAACAGTGTTTGGCAACTTACAAATACAATACTGTTAGCTATCCCCCCAAATGGGAAATTAATTTAGAACAACTAGGTAAAAATAGTCTTCAGATTGAACCCGTCAATTTTAGAAATACTCCATAATTATTTACTTCAAGGTTTGCTTGTTATTTATTGGGTCTTAGGTGGGCATATTATAAACATCTAGGAAAATTCTCATATTTTAGTATTTATGTATTATGAATATAGTCAGACACAATTCATTATTGCCCAAACCTCATCCCCCCAAATTTCGCCTTCTAAGATCAAAGAAGTGTTGTCAGAACCTTTTTGGGCATTAAGTACATTTGGATTATTAATTGGCATAACTGGTTTAATCATTTATGGCAAATGGAAACATGACAAAATGTTGAAAGCTATTCAATATGAACAATATAAGCTCAATAGTTTAGAAAAAAGATTGAATGTAGCTTTAGCCACAATTCGTCAATGGGAGGAAAATCCCGACTTAATCCATTCGCGAGACTGTAATCTTGACTACATTAGAATGCGGATGCAAGAAAAGTTATTTCGCAATGTTTTAGTCAATCAGGCAAAAGTCAAAGCCAAACAATTTATCAGTACTGCTTTAAGAATTAATTTATCTCAAAATGCTGGTGGAGGAATTGCCAGCAAAAGCGGATTTAAAATTGACGAAACTTTTGATATTACTTATGAAACTGATATTCAAGGGAAACGCGATCGCCGAGTTTTATTTCGCATCCAAGTCAAGCTAACTAAATTACCTACTCAATCTACTTCTAGCACTGTCAATCAGATTGTCGAATGTGTGGAAACTTTTCTCAGTCCTGCTGAAGCTCGTGAAAATTGGCAGCCAACTATTCAAGGACACATTGTTTCTATGAGTTGGAATCAAAAAGCCAAGCCAACACCCTTGCTACTTCTAGAACAACATAATAGCGGTGTCAATGTGAGTTTTCGCACCAAAATTGCTCGGAAATACCGAACTTTTACAGGTAGAAATGGTTAAGCTAAATTGATTAAAATCGGAGTTAATAAAATATGATTAACTAAATTAACAATACAAAATGTTGCGCTTTATCTTAACTTGGTTGGCTACAGCTATAGCTTTACTAATTACTGCGGTGATTGTACCTGGATTAACAATTACTGGTTTTCAAGCTGCGATTATTGGCGCAGCAGTTTTAGGATTTGTCAATGCAGTAGTTAAACCTATTTTGATTTTATTTACCTTACCCCTAACAATTTTGACTTTAGGATTGTTTCTCTTGGTGGTTAATGCGATCGCTTTGGCTTTAGTGGGATATCTTACCCCTGGTTTTGTCGTGGGAGGTTTCTTTCCCGCAATTTTTGGTTCAATTGTATTATCAATTGTTTCCGGATTAATTAACCAATTATTTTCCAGCCAAGAAGTAAACTATTAATTAAATTATCCGAAATTTCCTTACTGACTCAAAGCTCTGAGAAACTGTTGCAAATTACTGAGAAAACCTGGTTGTTTGCGTTTAGGTTGTTCCCCATTGGGATTATCTTCTCCTTCAGGGTTAGTTAACTTCAATAATAAGCGGTCTAAGTCCTCTCCCATTGGTTTGCTAGATAATTCTGTTGCTAGCTGATATTGTTCTGCTGATTCTAGCCAAATTTGCCAAGGTGCGGGATGACAGTGTAAAATTGCCGCTCCCTCTAGAGGGCGTAAATAATAGCAAGAATAAATAGTTTTAATAAAACGCTCTCTCAATCGTCTGGCTGCCAAGCCGATACCCACTACAGCCACATCTTCCAATTGAGGAATGAGAAAAATTACGGGGCGATCGCCTGCCAGATTACAAAGAGTTTCTGCACGTTCGACTTCAACAGCAGAAGGACAAGCAACGATAAAGATTTGATCTTCTGGGGCAATATTAGTTTCAATGGGAGTGAAGCGACTACCCAGATCTGTAACCTGAAAGGGCATTTCCCCCCAGTCTCTTCTAGCCAAAGCCGCTCCGCCGGTATCGGGAAACATGACTTTAACACCCGAACCGTATTCTTCAAACAAATTGGCGAATTCCAACGCCAATAACTGAGATTTGAGAGCAATTTCAGGGATGACTAATTCTACTTGCAAGCGTCTATAACCATCAGAGATCGCTGCTTGAGTTGCTGCTTTGGCTTGTTCTACTGCTTCGTCTAAAGTTTGGGGAAATGTATTCACAATCTAGATAATATATGTACCTTGAAGAATATTATACGCTTAAGACGGTTTGTCTAAAATTACAATCATTTAATTGCGATCGCGGTCATCAAGTCCCAAAATTTCGGGAGATACTCGCAAAGCTTCCATTTGTTTATAGCGATCGCGAGCCTGGCGTTTTCTAGATTTTAAAGTTTCTCGGAATACATATCTCAGCCACTTATCTACATCAGCACCTGATTGATATTCTTCTAACAAAGCTTCTTCAGCAAAGCTAATTAAAATTTGTACTAAATCTGATGCTGTCAGTTCTAAATAACGATAATACCAGTTAGATTCTTCTTGCCAGTGGGGCAAACTTTCACTACCAAATCCCATATCTCTGGCTAATTCAATAATATCGTAATGATCTGTGTACCAGATATTTTGATATTCCATATCGGGAAAAATATTAGCTTTAGAAGCGAGCCGATCAATAACGCGAATTACAATATTACTAACTTTATTTTGTTCGGCAGGAGAATAATATTCTTTAACTACGGCTCTTAACATTTTGGCTAAAGAATAATATCTTTGTTGAGCGACATTTCTAGCTTGTTGTAGATCTTGCTCTGCTATTAGATAAAATTTGTCATACTTAGTTTTGGGCAAATTATCATGTTGTTGCCTGGCTTTGTCTAGTTGAGGATTATAAGATGTTTTAGGAAATAATTTTGATATTTTTTTAAAAAGTGACATAAAAATAATCTTAGCGTTGCCAAACTGCAAATTTTTACAGGTGATAGTTATTAAAGATAATTACTCGAATTGGCAACAAAAGAAATGATTTCGATCGCTTCCTCGAAGTTATATTAATTTATTAGCAAGAACCTCAACTGAAAATCATTAGTGTTTCGTCCCCAATTTAGCTTCAACCATTAAAACAAGTTAGGGGACTTTTCAGAGACTGTTTGTTTAACTAATGTTTTACACTAATCGGCGGTAACTTAATATTTTTTGCCAGACCTAAAACGGCAAGTAGCTGAATCATCATCCAAGTTAAATCAATCTCCCACCTCTGCAAACCGTGACGAGCAGAATATTGATAAGCATGATGATTATTATGCCAACCTTCGCCAAAAGTAAGCAGAGCAACCCACCAACAATTTCGAGAATTATCGTTAGATTCGTGACTTTTATAGCCAAATTTGTGAGTGGCACTGTTGACCAACCACGTACAGTGAAAAACCACTACTAAGCGGACAAAAATCCCCCAAATGACCCAAGACCAGCCACCAAAATAATATAGTAATAAGCCCAGAACAAATTGGATGGGGAGCATTCCCACCTGACAAAATTGATAAAAACGATCTTGAGCAATGTCTTTGGTATAACGGGGAATTTTTTCGTTAGCAGGATTTTGACACAACATCCAACCTAAATGACTCCACCAAAAACCCCGATTGGAGTCGTGGGGGTCTAATTCGGTATCGGAATACTGGTGATGAAGGCGATGCAGTCCAATCCAGTCAAGCGGTCCTCCTTGACAGGCCAGAGTACCGCAAAAAATTAGACAATATTCAATAAATTTGGGAGTTTCAAAACTACGGTGAGATACTAAGCGATGAAATCCTAAAGTAATTCCTACACCTGCTGTTATACAGTAAAGAGCGAAAGCAATGCCTACAGCCTCCCAGCTAAAATTACTAGGAAAAAACGCAAATAAGGCTACGAAATGAATCGCAGCCATATAAATGATAGTACCCCAAGCAGGAGGAATTTTTTCTGATGTAGCAACTGTCATTTAGCAACCTGAATTTCAACTTTGTGCAACATAAATGTTCTATCAAGTAATCACTTAATAGCTAAAAAATTATTCAACAGAGATGTTTAAACTATCAATCCTCAAAACCGATGCCAGAAAATCGATTTAAATCCTAAAAATAGAAGTGTTTTAAAATACACAATTGCTGAAGAAATTGATAACTCTATTGAAATTATGAAAAGTCACGCTCTGCTTAAAGAAGCAGAAACAGCACTATCACCGATTTTTTCTGGGATTGACGCTAGGGTCAAGCAAAATCTCAAAAAAGTGTTAACTACTTTTCGCGATCGCCGTGTAAGCGCACAACATTTTCATAGTGTCAGTGGCTATGGACATGACGACCTGGGACGAGAAACCCTAGATCAGGTATACGCTCAAATTATGGGGGCAGAAGCGGCTGCGGTGAGAGTTCAGTTTGTTTCTGGCACTCATGCGATCGCCTGTGCTTTATTTGGCGTACTTCGTCCTGGAGATGAAATGTTAGCTGTTGCTGGCACACCCTATGACACCCTAGAAGAAGTAATCGGCTTACGCGGGAACGGTTTAGGCTCCCTCAGAGAGTTTACCATTGAATACCGCCAATTAAACTTAACTAATACAGGAACTATAGATTGGCAGGCATTGAGTACGGCAGTCAGCAGTAAAACACGATTGGTATTGATTCAACGTTCTTGTGGTTATTCTTGGCGACAGAGTTTATCTATTGCAGAAATTGGCAAAATTGTCGATTTAGTCAAACAACAAAATCCCCATACAGTGTGTTTTGTAGATAATTGTTACGGCGAGTTTATTGAGGAACGAGAACCTACAGAGGTAGGGGCTGACTTGATGGCTGGTTCGCTAATTAAAAATCCTGGAGGTACAATTGTCAGCACAGGAGGATATGTAGCGGGAAAAACTGAATTAGTAGAAGCCGCTACCTGTCGTTTAACTGCACCAGGAATTGGCAGTAGTGGGGGAGCAACTTTAGGACAAAATCGTTTGATGTTTCAGGGGATTTTTCTCGCCCCCCAAATGGTAGGAGAAGCAGTTAAAGGTACTCATTTAATTTCTTATGTATTTGATCGCCTGGGATATCCCGTCAATCCCCTACCTTTTGCACCCCGTCGGGATATTATTCAAGCTATTCAATTCGGTTCGCCAGAAAAATTAATTGCCTTTTGTAAGGCGATTCAACAGCATTCTCCCGTAGATTCTTATGTAGAACCCATTCCCGCGCCGATGCCTGGCTATGAGAGCCAATTAGTCATGGCTGGAGGCACATTTATTGATGGTAGTACCTCCGAATTTTCTGCCGATGGCCCTTTACGTGAACCCTATATCGCTTTTTGTCAGGGTGGAACTCATTGGACTCATATTGCGATCACCTTAGAAGCAGCCATTGAAAGGATACAAGACAAAGGATAAATAATTAAGTAATATGAATCACTATCAACTGAAAAATTTAGAGCGCATTACCTTTAATCCTCGTATCATGGCGGGACAGGCTTGTATTCGTGGAATGCGAATTCCCGTCTCCCTAATTGTCAATTTAGTTGCTAATGGTAAGCCTTTTGAAGAGATTTTAGCAGAGTACCCGGATTTGGAATTGGACGATATCAAGCAATCTTTACAATATGCGGCTTTATTAATGCGAGAAACGGTCTATCCTTTTCCTGGCACTGCTAAACAAACATGAAGTTTTTAGCGGACATGGGTATTTCTTTGCGTACCGTATTTAAGCCTTTAAATCTTTTAATCTTGGAACTTGGAGCGATTTTACCACTGATAATAGAGTAGCAAAAGTAAAAACTACTTCTATGACTTGCAAGTTGGCTTAAAAACTAATAATGACTAATTTTTAAATATTCTATTACACCGTCTTTACGCCAAAAAAGTTAAGGTTTCAGTGCAGACGGTGAATTTTTTTTAGTAATTTTAACTGGTTTAAAATCAGAGATTGTTATGGTTGAATTTGCTTCTTGTCTCTAAACTTCAACTAAAAAAATTTAGAGAACAAGTTGAGTAACTATATTCCTGTACCTAACCGACAATACTACTAACTTTTGTGTTATTCGTACTCAACTAAATTAATAATTGGTAAATTGGGTAATTGTTTTCTGCCTCCCAAAGCTAGTAGTTCGATAACAAAAGCAAATCCTAGCACTTCTACTCCTAGCTTGCTTAATAATTGGGCAGTAGCTTTAGCAGTACCTCCAGTAGCGATTAAATCGTCAACGATTAATACTTTTGCACCAGGATGCAGGGCATCTTGATGAATTTCTAATTTATCTGTGCCATATTCCAACTCGTACTCTACACAATGAACTGCCCCTGGAAGTTTGCCAGGTTTGCGGACTGGAACAAAGCCGGCATCTAGTTGATAAGCCAAGGGAGTGCCAAAAATAAAACCCCGCGACTCCATACCCACAATATAATCTGGAATGAGTTCTGCCTCTTGACACTTTTGAGTCAGGCGATCGATAGTATAGCGCAACCCTTGAGGATTATTTAACAAAGTAGTAATATCCCGAAATATAATTCCTGGCTGGGGAAAATCGGGAATATCACGAATCAAAGATTTAATTTCCATAAATAAACAAAAGTCAAAAAATTTACCCTAAATGATTATTTCCTCCGATCGCTATGGCATCATAGCAGAGCGCAAATAATTTGTTATCCTCGACAAAGAATAAAATATATATAGAAAATATGGACTTAATTTTATAATGAGTCAGTCTGCAAGCATAACATCCGATTCTTATCCTTCTAGTGAAACAACACCATCAATTTTAAATGCTTTACCAGATATTAATCTTTCTGGAAGGCGTTGTTCGCCTCATACACAACAACAGATCGATTTATTATTATTAGCTCTTGAAGCTTTAGAATTAGGAGCATCAGAACAAATGTTGGCGATCGCCAAACAACTGGGAGTTGAGCAAATTATTAAACATCGGGTACAACTGTGGCGTTTGCGTTGTAGCAATCCCTGGCGACGCTCCTACACGCGAGATTTATTGACTTTAAATCAAGCTAAAGCTTTGGTGATTATTGCCAGTCATCGTGCCAAAGATTTGATGATTCCCATCAGACAACTGTTGTTAGCAGAACAACAAATGCGAGAAAAACAATTACCTATAGAAAATCATTTTCGTCTCTCAGAATATTTAGAAAGGTTTCGCGCTCATTTTCGCAGTCGCATGAATTCTCGTCGTGCCAAAGTATCAGCTTATCTTAATTCTGAATCAGAATTAAATGAGTTAGCTTTATCTTTATTACAAAAATTATTATTTTCTACGGGCAGCATGGGAATGCAAAGAGTATGGTACAGCTTGTTTGATGGAGAGGTGGGATAACATGAGCATTAAACGCCAGTATAGTCAGCCAAACTGTGTTTTAGTATTAGAGGGTTTAGAAGATACTTCCGAGGCAGAAGTGGATATTTTAGATGGACAATCTCCTATGTCCATATTAGTTAATGCTGAGTGTAATTTTATCAGTTGCGATCGCACTTTGAGCGGTGGCAGTATTTTTTTAGAAAACTTGTCTCAAGCTGTTAATGCCTATGCCCAAAGCTTATTGAGCGGATTACCTCACCCCCAACCAGCTTCTCAAGAGTATCCCCAAATACGACTCGAAAAAACTCCTAATAACCACTTGCATCGCCTCACTGTAGAAACAGAACCCAATAGCGGTGAATCCCAGCAGATAATTGATTTAACTACAGTAGAGTTTTTTGACTTGGTAGATGCCCTAGATCAACTATATAGCGATCGCTCCACCTTACCCCATCTATCTCTTGAACTACAGGCTTTAAATAAACGTTACCGTACCCCAGAACAGCCCTTGGTAGAAAGAGCTACTCCCGCAGTAGTAGGGTTTGTGAGTCTAGCATTGGTATCGGCAGTTTTGTTCTTAATTCCACCACCACCAGTTCCTGAACCTGAAACTCAAGTAACTCCTACACAAACTTTACCAACCGATGATCGCTAATCAGTCATTATTTACTGTTGACTTCTAGTTAAATGTTAAGCAGCAGTCCTACTGAGTATGTGAAACTTAAAGGTGGAAGAGACCCTGGCTTAAAAAGCCAAGGTGGCGACATCCGAGGTCTCCTCGGATGCGTGAGACTGCCGTAGGGCTTCCTTCCACTTCGTGAATACAGCCTATATAACCGCAAACTAGTTTCAATGAATAAAATTGACTATTTACGAATTAGCCTCATTGATAAGTGCAATTTTCGCTGTCAGTACTGTATGCCAGAAGCAACGGAACTTAAATATCTTTTGCAACAGGAATTATTGAGCGATCGCGAAATTGTAACTTTAGTGAGAGATGTGTTTATTCCTTTAGGTTTTAGAAAGTTTCGTCTGACTGGAGGTGAGCCTTTATTGCGTCCCAGTGTGGTAGATTTGGTGAGCAAAATTGCTGCTTTGCCCGAAACTGAAGATTTGGCTATGACTACTAATGGTTGGTTATTGTCTGAGATGGCACAACCATTATATGATGCTGGTTTGCATCGTATTAATATCAGTATCGATTCCTTAAATCCAGAAACTTTTGACAAAATTATTGGTAATCGCGGGCGCAGTCGTTGGCAACAAACTTGGGAAGGTATTTTAACCGCTTATCGGGTGGGATTCGATCCTTTAAAATTAAATGTGGTGGTTATTCCTGGAATTAACGATACTGAAATACTAGATTTAGCAGCTTTAACCATCAAGCGTCACTGGCACGTGCGTTTTATTGAATTTATGCCCATCGGCAACCAAGAATTATTTGGACAAAAAGCCTGGATTGCTTCTGAAGAATTGCGGCAACAAATCCGCCATCGCTGGGGTTTAAGAGAATCTCAAGTCAGAGGTAATGGCCCTGCCGATATCTTTGAGATCCCCAATGCTAAAGGCACAATTGGTTTTATTTCTCAGATGTCAGAATGTTTTTGCGATCGTTGTAATCGGGTGCGTTTATCTGCTGATGGTTGGCTACGTCCCTGTTTATTAAATGAAACTGGTCAGATAGATTTAAAAACAGCTTTGCGTAATGGAACTAAGAATGAAGAGTTACGCGATCGCATTAGACAAATGTTAGCAATTAAGCCTGAAATTAACTTCAAGCAGAGGGACTCTGGTACACAAGAAGGCTCATATACCCGTACCATGTCCCAAATTGGCGGTTGATTGCTTATGCCATTCGAGAATAATACTCAACCACTAACAGTTCGTTAACTTGCAGGGCAATCCATTCCCGTTCGATTACGCCATTTACTTTACCCGTAAAGGTATTTTTATCAAATTCTAAATGACTGGGTAAGTTGGACAAACCTGGATATTCCATATTGGTTTCCACCAATTTTCGAGAGCGATCGCGATCCCTAACTTTAATTATATCCCCAGGACGACATTGATAGCTGGCAATATCAACCACGCGATCGTTAACTAAAATATGTCCGTGATTGACTAATTGGCGTGCGGCAGGAATCGTTCCAGCTAATCCCATGCGGAAGATAGTGTTATCTAGGCGCATTTCTAAGAATTCTAATAATGCCGTTCCTGTAGAACCGCCTGTTCTACGAGCTTTACGCACGTATCTAATTAGTTGTTTTTCTGTAACTCCGTAGTTGAAACGAAGTTTTTGTTTCTCTTCCAATCGGATTGCGTATTCAGAACGCTTTCGGCGATTTTGACCGTGTTGTCCAGGTGGGTAAGATTTACGAGCGCTTTTACGACTTAAACCCGGTAATTCTCCCAAACGACGTACGATCCGCAAACGTGGACCTCTATAACGAGACATATATAATTTAATTCTCCTTAATCTTAACTAATGACAAAATAGCCCCAAATATATAATTATACATCTTTTTGGATAAATTCAATCAATTCAAAAATCGAGTGGGGGTAATTGGGAATTAAGAGATAAATATTTAGCGACGTATGGTTAGAGTATATCTACCTTGTCCTCCTTTTTCGTAGGAATTGACAATTATGTTATAAACTCCATCATCAGGTAAAGTAACTCTCAAACGAGAATTGCTATTGTTATTGTCGATATCGTCGTTTTGATCTATTATATTTCCTTCTGCATCTAAAATAGCCAGAAAAGTATCAAAATCTTCGCTTTCTAAAGTAATAATAAAGGAATCTCCAGCATTACCTTCTAAAGGGTAAGAATGATAATAACTACCATCATCGGGAATTGTTGAGTCACCTTCTTTTAAAACACCTCTTTCAGTTTTTTCTAGTAAATTAGCAGTAAAAAAACTGTCATCTGATTCGGCACTCTCTGCTTCAGATTCAGTGTTATTTTCAACGGTACTAACTGCTACTTCAGGTGGTTCACCAGATTCATTAGTATTTTCAATCTGATTGGCTTCTACTTCTTCTGATGCTAAATTAGATGGGGGATTAGCAGCAAGATTGGGAACTTCTATTTCAGGTACTGCTGGTAGATCGTTATTTACGGAATTAGAGTTTTCTGTAACTATGACATCTGATGGGTCATCAGAAGCAAGATTAGGCTGTGGCGTTGGTAAAGTTTCAGTAGAATTTTCTTCTGATTCTGAGGATGAAGTACTTTGTGGAATATCCGCTTGCGCTGCAATATTTAACGACTCTCCTGCATAAGTTATCGCACAAATATTTTCGTATGTTTCATCGTCTTGACAAACAATGCCTGCTCGATCCAAGTCAGGATTAAAAATACTATTGTGATCACGGCGATCGCCAAATCCATGATCAACAATGAGTTGCATCACTACCCCAGTGGCAGTTAATTTACCATAGCTGATGCTGTTAAAATTCTCCGCCGTCTGAATTTTGTTAAGGTGTGCCAATTTTGAGGCGGCGGTAGTACTTAATTCATCGGTAATAGTTAAATTGGGTAAAGGTTCTTGCTGTTGTAAAAAATCAATCGCTGCTGTCAAAGCTTTTAACCATTTATTAGTTCTAACAGGCTTTTCTCCAGGCAATTTTAATAAAATTCCATCATAATATTGTTTTTGCTCTTGTAACCAAGCAGCGTAGGCTTGAGGATCGGTTCTGGCGCGATTAATTTCTGAGAGAATTTCCCATTCTAAAGCGCGATCGCTATTATCTGTAGATTCCACTTGCGCTATTAGTTTGCGAGTAGATGGTAATTGCTGCTTTAAACGGAAATTTACCCCAAAAGCAGGGTCGCTGTTGAAGATAAAACTAGTTGCAACAGTTAAAATCGGTAATAAAATCCGACAATAAACACCGAATGTACCAATTTTAAGCATATTTGACCTCGCATTCCTTGCATTCTTTTGAGTTAGATTATGGCAAGAATCGATCTAAAGCAGCTTTTAATTCTTTAATTTCTAACTCAATATTTCCCTCTTTTGCAGCACGAGTTAAACATTCTTCTAAGTGTTCGTCAAGAATAATTCTCCCTACACTGGCGATCGCTCCTCGAACTGCTGCGATTTGAATTAAAATTTCAGGACAAGGACGACTGTCTTGCACCATAGTTTTAATTCCGCGAATGTGACCTTCAATACGAGACAGACGATTGATAATTTTTTTCAATGATTGTTCGTCATGAACATGACCGAGAGGTTGGTGTTGATCTGGGTCAGAAGAAGTAACACTATGGTTATGGTGATGATTGATGGTTGATTTTTCTGGCATTCTTACGGCACAATGCATTAATTCTCTAGCAGCTAATCACCAATGGCTATTAACTTGTTCGAGTATGGTTCTTTTATATTGTAGATAGACTGAGAACAAAAAACCTCTGCCACAGTAATTAGTATTTTAATAAACATAAAATAAAATGAAAAATTTACGACAGAGTCAACAAGCCGCAGGAGCAATCTTGGATGCAGAAAGTAATATGGTTTTGAGTTTCAATAACGAAACTGAAGCACTCAATGCCGTAGAAGATGGAGTAGTATTGTGCGATCGCGCCTCATGGGGATTGCTTAAATTTACTGGTGAAGACCGTTTACGCTATCTTCACAATCAAAGTACTAATGATTTTGAACGCCTTCAGAGTGGACAGGGTTGTGATACGGTATTTGTCACTTCTACAGCACGTACCTTAGATTTAGCTACTGCCTATGTTACTGATGATGCGGTATTAGTTATCGTGTCTCCCAACCGCCGTCAGCAGTTATTTCAATGGTTGGATAAGTTTATTTTTCCATTCGATAAAGTCAAATTAAAAGATATATCGACAGAATACATCGTATTTAGTTTAATTGGTTCTCAATCTGATGCCTTACTATCACAATTAGCTCCAGAGGCTGAAATCGGAGAAGAATATGGCGATCACTCCCTAGTAAATATAGACAATGTTAGCCTCAGAATTGCCAGAGGAAGCGGTTTGGCTAGTCCTGGATATACTTTAATCATTCCCACCGATAGTGGAGCAGCTTTTTGGTCTAAATTAACCACCATGGGAGCAATTCCCACAGGCGATCGCTTTTGGTCTAATTTAAGTATTCAACAGGGTAGACCGACACCAGATCGGGAACTTACAGAAGATTACAATCCCCTAGAAGCAGGACTGTGGCACACTATATCTTTTGAGAAAGGTTGTTATATCGGTCAAGAGACTATTGCTCGCTTGAATACTTACAAAGGTGTCAAACAGAGACTTTGGGGAGTAAAGCTAAGTCAAAAAGTCACTCCGCCAACTCCAGTAATTCTTGATAATAAAAAAGTAGGGGTCTTGACTAGTTATACAGATACTCCTAATGGTTCATTTGGTTTGGCCTATGTCCGAACTATAGCTGGAGGAGTGGGTTTGTCGGTTAAAGTAGGAGATGCCACAGGACAATTAGTTAGCGTCCCCTTTGTTAGACATCAAGAATAACTATAGCAATCCTAAATTATTTGTAACAAATGACTGTACAGACAAAGTATGCCTTGTCTCTAATGACTAATGACTAATGATATGACTCTTACCCCAGAAGGTGGATAAAATAGGAAGAGAATTAATTTTCTACTCGTAATTTATTGTTGATTTTATTAACGCTTTGGCACTTGCGAATCTCTGGATATTTTTTGTTCCTCCTGTAGCTGGCAGCATAATTGGCTATTTTACTAATGATTTAGCCATTAAAATGCTGTTTCGTCCCTACAGACCAATTTATATAGGTAAACGCCGATTACCGTTTACCCCTGGCTTGATCCCCAGCAATCAACAGCGTTTGGCACAAAAGGTTTCTGATACGATTATGGGGTCCCTACTTACCCCCACAGAATTACAAAGACTCGCACAAAGATTACTCAAAACAGAAAGAGTAGAAAGTGCTATTTTATGGTTGCTCAAATTAGCCCTAGAAGAATTACAATCAGACAAAGAACAAAAAACAGCTAAAATTTTAGCTAATATTTTACGAGATTTATTCAGTCAATCTTTACCTAGATTGCTGAAAGTATTAGCCAGAAAAGAAGATTTTTTAGAAAATCAAATCAATCAAATTTTTGACCGCATTCTTTTAGATTTCCAACTTAAAGATGCTCAAGCCAAGCAATTTTCTGACTGGTTATTAGAAGCTGTAATTCCTCCAGATATCATCCGTCAAGCAATTGTTGATTTTCTGACTGATCGCAATATTCAAGTAATTGATGAAGGTTTTCGTGAAAAAACTAGTGGTACTTATTGGGTCGTTGCCAATCTATTTGGACTACGTAATAGTTTAATCAGACTGCGTTCTTTTTGTTTAGATGAAAAAGAAATCACCAACGCGCGATTAAAAGAATTGATTTTTTCCCTAGAAATTCGCGATCGCATTAAAAATTGGCTTAAAGACCTTTCTTTACAAAATTTACCCGTTTCTACTGTCAGACAGCTACGTACCACTGTTCGCGAAGTGGTGCGTGGTTATTTACAAGATAAAGGAACAGAATTTATTCAAAATTTAGGTGATTCTGTAGAATGGGAAAATGTGGCAGCCTTAATTCTCAAGCGATTGCGTTCTTCTTCTACTATTGATGATTCTTTAGAAGTAATTAGTCAAGAATTAGCTTTGGTTTTAGAGCGATATTTGGAAGAAGATTTAGAAAAATTAGTCACTCAAATAATACCTATTTTATCCATTGATCGAGTAATTATTGATCGCGTTTCAGCTACTTCTCCTGAAGAATTAGAAGTGGCAGTTCAAGGTATAGTTAAAAATGAATTACAGGCGATCGTTAATTTAGGCGGAATTTTGGGTTTTATTGTTGGCTTACTCCAAACTCTGATTTTGCTATTTAATTAAGTTAAATGTTTTTTATATTAGTAAATTTACTTAAACAATCCCTACGATTTTACAGTTAAATAGTCTAATAAATTCTTTATCAAAGCTTTACTTAAAATGTAAAATCCTCAGTTATATTAGTGGAGTTATAAAAATATATTATTTTCGTCAATAGATTTATTCTAGAAATTTTAATTCAATTGTGGATTGATTACTCATGTCTAAATTAATTAGAACAAAGCCTCTTGGAGAAATTTTAAAAAATGCTGGTTTAATTAGCGAACCTCAAATTGCAGTAGCCTTAAACGATCAAAATTGTTATCAAGATATGCGTTTCGGTGAAATCTTAGCTTTGAGAGGATGGATCGATGCCAATACAGCAGATTTTTTCGTTGAAGAATGGTGGGATTTAATTAATAATGAAAAAAAATATCCTTTAGGTTTTTATTTGAAAAAAGCAGGTTTATTAACCGAAGAACAAATTAATTTAGTTTTAAAAGAACAACACAATACATTATTACGGTTTGGTACTACTGCGGTTTTAAAAGGTTTACTCAAACAAGAAACAGTAGATTTTTTCTTAAATAACTTATTTCCAGAACAAGTTTCTAAGCGTAATGTAGCACCAACAACTTTTGGTCAAAAATTTCCTAAAAATACTAATCGAGAAATAATAACTAGAGAAAAACTAGTTTCAGAAGAAATAGCGATTAATCAAGACAGAATTACTAAAGATGATATAACTCATTGGGTAGTACTGAGTACCCAAAAAATAACCAACTTATGAAAAACAAAAATTAATTTTATTTCAGAAGAGGCTCGAATTATGCAGTTAGCTCGTAGCCTCATATTATCTGTCGTTAACTCATTTCATTAATATTCCAAATAGCCTTCGATTAAAATATCCTCATCGATAGTTTGTATCTGAATTTTGTCTAATAATAGTGCTGCTGTCATTTGAGTTAAACCTAAGTCTCCTACAGGAGATGCTGCCGATATTCCGCCAATAATTTTTGGTGCGATAAACGCCATGAGTTTTTGAATTGTACCATCAGCGATCGCTTTAGCGGCTAAAACTCCCCCACATTCCCACAGTACTTTGGATAATTCTCGTTGGTATAAATGTTCCATAACTATTTTAGGAGTTAGAGAAGCAACTTCAACTATTTCTACTCCCTTATCGTTTAATTTTTGATGTAAGGAAGGATTGCTGTTGGTTTCGGTAAAAATTAAAGTTGGGGCAACTTCAGTATTCCATAAATTACATTCTGCTGGTAAATTTAAACTACGACTCATCACTACTCTTAAAGGATTGCGATCGCTCATACCATGAGTAGTCAAATTGGGATTATCTTTCCTGACGGTATTGCCACCAATAATTACTGCATCGCAAGTACTGCGAACCTCATGAACTAAACGACGAGCAGTAGTTCCCGTCACCCAAGCACTATGTCCCGTAGTAGTAGCGATTTTACCATCTAAAGTCATAGCATATTTTAAAATCCCAAAAGGCTGCTGATAGAGGACGCGGTGAATAAATGCTTCATTGAGTTGACGACAGGCAGCTTCTTCCACACCCACTAATACTTCAATACCTGCATCTCGTAATTTTTGAATTCCACTTCCAGAAACACGGGGGTCTGGGTCTACCATACCCGTTACTACTTTAGCAACTTTAGCTGCAATTAAAGCATCAGTACAAGGGGGAGTACGTCCATAATGATTGCAAGGTTCGAGATTAACGTAAACCGTTGCACCTCGTGCTGCTTCCCCTGCATCCCGTAGAGCAAATACTTCTGCATGGGGTTGTCCTACTCCTGGATGAAAACCCTCGCCAATAATGCTTCCTGCTTTAACAATAACCGCTCCAACCAAAGGATTAGGAGAAGTTTTTCCCGATGCGCGTCTAGCTAATTCTAGACATCTCTGCATCATCTGGCGATCGCTATTCATTTAACATTTAACATTTAACATTTAACATTCATTGAAAACAAAAAAAAGGATGTTGTTACCATACATCCTTATCGCTAGCTCAACTGTTGAACCAAAATTTTTAGAATTGTGGGTTAAATTACTCCAGGTTGAAAAACTTCAAACATCAAGTCATCAAAGTCTGGTTCACCAGCAACTTGTCGTTCATTAAGATCTAAGTCTTCAAAACCAAACTTCATACCTCCCATGCCCATGCTGGTAAGACTTCTTAGATATTCTCCACCATCAGCATTAGCTTCTGCGTAGGGAAAATAAACGTTCGGATCGTTACTAGAATCGTCATCTTCTAGTTGCTCAAATGTGCCTTGAACAACAATCATTGGCACATAATTGCCTCCACCTGGTAACTCTTCCCCCTTAAAAATAGCTGTTTCTCCATTATCTACACTGAAGTCTAAACCAAGACGAGTGCTGAGTGCTGCTTCTAAATAGCCTTCTTCTCCAGGTTCAACCATCTCACCAGTTAAGCGATCAAGAGCATTGCCATCGTCATCTACTACGTAAAAATCAACAATATTATCAAAATCTGCCTCTCTGGTAATGCGAAAATCAAATTCTACAAATTCATCTGCTGCTATATCCCGCAGATCGATACTACCAAATTTATCGAGAGGAATTTGTCCTACTGGATGTAATTCAATTTTTCCTCGCAACTCACCAGTAGGATTATCTTCCGTAGGCAAATTGATATATAGTTCATGGTTACGAGCAGCTTGTAATTCTGATTCGTTTAGCTCAAAGGTACCTCTAAAGCTGCCAGGACCATCGCCATCATCAGTGATATCTAGGCTATATTCAACAACATTGCCATCTTCTCCGATGATTTCCAAATCAATGCCATCTTCTTTTACATCACTAGTCAGATCACTGAACTCACCTGTAACCACTAGTATATTACCAGTTAAAACTGCATTAAATGTACCTGTAGAATCAGTATTTTCCAGTGCTTCGAGAGAATTTGAACCTACTAATTTTACTTCAATTTCATTATTCATATGTATTTTGCCAATAAGAGATAAGTTGTTCTAACGAAATTATTAGTGTGCAATAAAAAGCATTACTTGCGTTCGCCACTATTCTATTTCTCGACAAAAAAAACGGCAATAATTTTATAACAAATACTTTGAAAGTGGTGTGATTTTAATTTTTAACAAAAATAAAAAAATATTTATTTTTCAGGTAATCAACATCTCAAAACAATAAAAGTAACTAAGAGAATATACTTAAATTTTAATCAATGTTCCGTAAATATGCGGAATAAAATATGATTGTTTCAAAATACAAATGAAATTAAAATAATTAAAAATTGAAAATAAAGTTGTTTAGCCAAAATTCAGATAAATAAACTATTAATTTGTTTTTAAGTTATTAAATTTTCTCTCTACTTGCTACTTATCAGAATTATTACTGTCAGTGGTATTGCTGTCAGCAATATTTTCATTAGTAGTGTTGCTGTATAAATCGAGCGCAAAAGCTAAGAATAGTCAATTTAAAATCTTTATTGAGAAACAAGAAATGAGAAACAAATAATCACTTCTCCTACTCCCTGTTTCCCTAATTTTTTACATCTGACTGATTACAGGTTTTCCGTCTTTAACATCGCCAATTAAAATGATATCGGCTACTCCTACGAATAAACCATTCTCTAAGACTCCTGGTAGATTATTGATGGTTTTTTCCAACTCAGCAGGGTTATCGATACTCTCAAATTTGACATCAACTACTAGGTTGCCCTGATCGGTTACTACCGGGCCTGCTTTTTTAACTCCCATACGTAATTCGGGTTTACCACCTAACTTTTCGAGGCTATTCATTACAGGAGTTACTGCCATAGGAATTACTTCTACAGGTAGCAAAAAAGTAGAACCAAGTTTATCGACTAATTTGCCGCTATCGACAACTACGACAAATTGGTCGGCTAAAGAATCGACTACTTTTTCACGGGTATGAGCCGCACCACCACCTTTGATGAGATTTTTTTGGGGATCGACTTCATCAGCACCGTCGATCGCAATATCGATATGGTCAATGGCATCTAAACTAGTTAGGGGAATGCCATATTTTTTAGCTAGTACTTCTGCTTGAAACGAAGTAGGAACGCCAACAATATTTTTAATTTCTCCTTTGGACAGGCGATCGCCTATATACTCAATAGCATAAGCTGTAGTTGACCCAGTACCCAATCCTACAATTGAGTCAGATTTTACCAAAGCTGCCGCCGCTTTACCGACTTCTTGCTTCATAGTTTTTATGGGATCGTTTGTTGCAACCATTGCTCAAAACTCCTGAAATTATTATTATTTTTGTGGAATATTTCGCTTTATTTTGCCAGTTATCTGACAGAAAGTACACAATATATAAATACTGGATTCTGTCAGAATTTTTAAAAATAAACACGCAAAAACTCGGTGTCCAACCCACTTTAATGTTTGTTTTTGTTGGTTGTCACCGTATACTTAATTAGCTTTTACCAGGTTCAAACCTATGAAAACCTCAAGAAAATCGATCGCACTAGCCTATTTTAATTATTAGCGGCAGCCAACATTTCTTTGAGTTTAGCTAATTCATCTGCCCAACGAGGATCGGGTTGAATAGCTCCCTGTTGTTGGTTGTTATTGCTATTGCTAGTTTGTTTTTTAGAGCGTTTATTATTTTTGCGTTTTGGTGCAGGGTTACTACTAGCTTCAGGGGTATTACCTTCTTCACTGTCTTTAGCGCGGGGTAACGCTTTTTCAATTTTTAAGGTACTTTCCATGAAGGTCTGACCATTATATTTTTCGATAAAACTATCTGCTGCTTCGTCACTGGGAACAGTCACAAAAGCAAAACCCCGACATTTTCCAGTTTTGCGGTCTTTGATTACTTTAGTAGAAACTTGTTTTCCTTCTTCAGCAAACATTTCAGCAAGGCGATCGCGGTCAATAGTTTCTTTCGGTAAGTTACCTACGTATAGACGAATAGACATGAAGATGAATCTCCCAAGCTAGATTAATTTAAACGGATGTACAAAGCAAACAGTTTTTTGAGGGCAATTAAGCCATATTAATAATTAATTACCCAAAAATTTTTTTTAATAAACTCGGACAAACCACTTTACTTTACACAATATTGGTCGTACTAAAAATATACTTCTTTTGTAGATGTTGAAACTTTAGTTAAAACTGTGTTTTATTTTCAACTATCTGACTTATGAGAAGCAAACTTGATCTTACAAATTTTAAGTCTGCTTTAATTATTACAGAATGTTTACACAATCGGGCAACTTATTTGGATATTTTTCACTTGGAGCATTGTCTAACCCTTCCCACTTGAGTAGCTCGACCCTGACTATTGACAGTTTAGCATATAGAGTCCTATAACTAAAAAGTAATATTGTCAATCTATTGTTACATTGACTTACAATATAGCCAGTTAATTAGCTGACTTTATAACAGTCACAAAACTCAATAGACACTCAATTACTAGGAGTTTAAGCCATGTCACATCCCAGTGAATTATCTTTGGAACAAAAATTCAACATTCGTTCGTTTGAGGTTCAAGTTCAAAACATGAGTCATCAACAAGCACAAGAGTTTTTGGTTAAACTTTATGAACAAATGTTACTAAGGGACAATATGTACCAAGAAGTTCTCAAGCATCAATGGGGCTTAGATGCCCCACCTCAAATGTAAATCTATCTATAGTCAACCCTGAGATTGACGACCTCCTTCTCTTGCTGGTTTCTGAGGAAAAACGCTGGGGATGTTGGGGCGTTACTGAATTGGGAAGTTGTACTCATAATAAAAATAAATAATTAAATAAAAAATCAATAAATAATCTAAGATTGCGCCTCTATTTTTTGCTAGGGTAGGAGAAAATGAATTTTTTCAAGCACCTATGTTTCAAAGTTGCTTAATCTGCACTGATTTTACTGATGGTTTACATCGCCTCACTCATGTCGTTCCTGACCTAGCTCAGTTTGGTTTGAAGCGAATTATTTTCTTCCATAGCGTACCTTTGTGGGAAGAAGGAGAAGTTCCCAGAATTGATCAAGACAAAATTCAAGCTGCAAAACAACGCTTCCAAGAAGCTTTGAAAAATATTCCCGACGGTATGGACGTTAAAGCAGAAGTCCTTTCAGGAAATCCTCTAGATACTATTCCCAGAGTGCTTAAAAGTAATCCTGTTGATGTGATTTTAACGGGAACTCCTATTAAAAGTTTATTACAAGAAAAGTTTTTTGGCAGTACTAGTGCGGGATTAGCAAAATTAACACCACAGCCTTTAAATATCATTCGCCCAGAATTAATTAGTACTTGTACTTTTGAAGAATTGGCACTGCGCTGTCGTAATCTCTGGCGATATTTGCTGATTCCCTACAACAATAGCGAAACTGCTCGTTATTTAATTCAACAAATCAAACATTACGCTCAAAATCGCCCGCAAAACTCCCTAACTAAGTGTATGTTGCTATCGGTAATAGATGATAGCAGTACCAGAAGAGCTATACCTATAGATCAGCGTTTTCAAGAAGCCCAGGCTAGTTTAGAATCGGTGAAAGCAGAATTAGAAGCCTTGGATTTAGAAGTTAATGTTGCAGTTAAAAAAGGTAATCCCGTACAACAAACTCTAGCCACAGCGATTGATTTTGATATTAGTGCGATCGCGATCGCGACGGATTATCGCAACAATCTTTTGGAATGGACAGTTCGTAGCTACGCTAATGACATTATGCGCGGTAGCTGGTTTCCCGTGTTGTTATTTTCGCCGAAAAAGTAAGTATTGACTAATTTTAGATTTCACATTCCATCCGAGCAAAAGTAACGGCATCAAAACCAAATGCCAAAACAATGGGCATAGGACTAAACCATAAACAACTAACAACTAAAGCGATCGCGCTGATAATTCCTACTGCCATTAACCAAGCTTGTTCGTCACTGCTAAATCCTTTTTCTAGCTTGATTAATCTGAGTACTTGTTGGGGAATTGGTTCGGGCATCACTGCACCAGGAGGAAACGCCCAATAGTAGTTATAGCGTTCTTGAAACAAATCTGTCCAACCGTTATTGTTGCACCATTCTTGAATCCATTCGTCCTGGAAGTGTTTCATAGTTGTTTGGTTAGGTTTTACTAATGTTTTAATAATGATTTAAATACTTAGTTGCTATTAGATTTTATTAATTGTTTTCGTAAAATTAACTTAGCAAAATCCAAACTATTTTAAAATACCAATTTACTCTTACTTAACAAAGCTTAAATGAAATCAATTTCCAGAAATATTTTTTGAGTATATATGCTTATTGTCTTGATGTTTGACTTAATATATCTTTACTTTGTCCTGGATAAAAAATGTTTTTTAATCAAAGAAAAATTAAATTATTAGTTTACTTTTGTAGAATTATCTAACAATAATCTAATCTAGTTTCAGTACAGATATAATTTAATTTAATATCCCATCGATCTGTCGGTAATTTATCAATATAGGCAAAATCAAAAACGATGCCAACAGTAGGAATGTCAAGCCACAAAGGAGAACTTAACAGGCGGTCATAAAAACCACCACCATAGCCTAAACGAGATCCATGGCGATCGCAAGCAACAGTTGGAACGAGAATTAAATCTACTGTTTGTGGGCTAATTTTTGGTGCATCCAAACATGGTTCTTGAATGCCATAATTGCCAATTTGTAACTCATCTCCTGGTTGCCATGAATGCCAGATCAAAGAATTACCAACACAGCGAGGAAATCCCCATTTTTGTTGAGAATTATCTAAAAAACTCAAATCTGGTTCTTGTCGAAAACTGAAATAGGACAAGATAGTTGTAGCTTCTTGAAATAAAGATAATTGCCGAAGTTGCTGACAGATAAGATAACTTTTTTCTTGCCATTCTGAAACAACAAGCGATCGCCTTTGTTGTAAAAAAATTTTGCGTAATTGAGTTTTATTGAGTTGGTTCATCGATTATTCGAGTCCGCCTTTTGCATCTATCGCAGCGATTTGAATTGCAGAACTTTGTAATTGCAGAATATTAGTCAGTTGTTTTAATAAATAAATCGGTAGACATAGGGCGATCGCTACTTGCCAGATATTTACCTCCCATTGAAATAAAGAAAACTGAACCCCGATAATATAGTAGGCAAGATAGAGGAAAATATACAATAATTCATTACCTAAAATCAACAAATCCATAAATGGTTTGCTGCCATAATAAAGTTTGAGTAATCCATTACTATTAGCCCAAAGTTCCGTATCTTTATGACTGGATTTACCCAAAATACCTTTAGCATAAATAGAATAATAATGACTGCTAATATCGAGGGCGATGGCAATAATAAAAGCCAACAAAAAATTGGGATACAACTGTGCCAAAATTAAACATAAACCAGCCGTAGCCGAGCGGTCTGCAACCATATCTAAAGCTGCACCAAAATTACTATTTTGATTAAAAGCGCGAGCTGCTCGACCATCAAATTCATCTAAAACAAAACCGATTATATAAAAAATAAAACATAATCGCCAGTTATGGAAAGCATGGGCAGTAAAACTTGCTAAATAAAAACCAAATCGGAAATAACCGATAATATTAGGGACAAATAAGAAGACACGATTCATAATTGTAGTTTGTACTAAAAAAAGGACAAGGTCAAAACAATTCAAAATTATCAATTAAAAATTACGAAGTGGAAGGAAGCCCTACGGCAGTCTCACGCATCTCTTGGAGACCTCGGATGTCGCCACCTTGGCTTTTCAAGCCAGGGTCTCTTCCACCTCAGCACGGACATCTCACGGCTTTGAGGTTTACTCAAAACCCTTGTCCTCCTAACGTCTGAGGCTTGAAGCAAAGAATAATGTTTTTAGGTTTTTCTCCTTAAATTGTCTGGTAGAAGAGAAGGAGTTATCTTTGCATCCTTCGCCAGTATCCTAGAATCTACGCTCCTAAAGGAGCGCAGAGTATGTCACCCGTTCCCCGTCTTGAAAAGACGGGGCTTGCGGGTAAGGACACGTCATCTGAGGTTTCCTCAGATGCGTGAGATGTCCGTGACCGTTGGTCAATTAACCATGCAGATTTAAATCTGTAACTGCCCCTAAACTACTAGAAGAAACCAATTTGGCATATTTACCCAATACTCCTCTAGGATATTTAGTGGGGCGAGGTTGCCACTTAGCTTTACGTTGTGCCAATTCTGATGCGGGAACATTAAGTTGCAAAAGTTTTTGATGGGCATCAATAGTAATACTGTCTCCCTCTTCAACTAAAGCAATAGTACCGCCTACTGCTGCTTCGGGGGCGACGTGACCGACTACTAAGCCATATGTTCCTCCTGAAAATCTACCATCGGTAATTAGTCCGACAGAATCTCCTAAACCCGCACCGATAATTGCGGAAGTAGGTGCTAACATTTCTCGCATTCCCGGCCCGCCTTTTGGCCCCTCATAGCGGACGATAATAACATCGCCACGATTGATTTTACCGTCTAAAATGGCATCCAAACAAGCTTCTTCTGATTCAAAAACTCTGGCAGGGCCAGTAATTTGAGGATTTTTTACGCCGCTAATTTTGGCAACTGCCCCTTCAATAGCTAAGTTACCTTTTAATACTGCTAGGTGTCCTTCTTGGTAAACGGGATTTTCCCAAGGGCGAATCACATCCTGGTTGGCTGGAGGAGTGTCGGGAATATCTGCTAGAGTTTCGGCAATAGTTTGACCGGTAATAGTTAAAGCGTCTCCGTGTAATAAATTGTGTACCAAAAGTATCTTCATGACTTGGGGAATACCGCCAGCTTGATGTAAATCTACGGTGACATATTTACCAGAGGGTTTAAGGTCGCACAGTACAGGGACTCGTTGGCGTATGGTTTCAAAATCATCTATGGTAAGTTGGACACCAATAGTATTGGCGATCGCCAGTAAATGTAACACAGCATTAGTAGAGCCTCCTACTGCCATGATGACAGTAATGGCATTTTCAAAAGCTTTACGGGTTAAAATTTGCTGGGGTAAGATTTGTTTTTTAATAGCTTCTACTAAAACAAAAGCAGATTTTTCGGTACTTTCAGCTTTTTCTGCGTCTTCTGCTGCCATGGTAGAAGAATAGGGCAAACTCATACCCATAGCTTCAAATGCCGAGGACATAGTATTAGCTGTAAACATTCCACCACAAGAACCAGCCCCAGGACAAGCGTTTTTTTCGATCGCGTCTAATTGAGTTTTATCGATTTTGCCCGCACTAAATTGCCCTACTGCTTCAAAGGCACTTACAACGGTTAAATCTTCGCCGTCATATTTACCTGGTTTAATCGTACCACCATAAACAAAGATTGCGGGGATGTTCATGCGCGCCATAGCAATCATCGCCCCTGGCATATTTTTATCGCAACCACCAATAGCTAATACGCCGTCCATACTTTGCCCCTTACAGGCAGTTTCGATGGAGTCAGCAATGACATCGCGAGATACTAGAGAATATTTCATCCCTTCCGTACCCATAGAGATACCATCACTAATAGTAATTGTGCCAAACATCTGCGGCATTGCCCCAGCTTCTTTGAAAGCCGCTTCTGCCCGTTTGGCTAGAGAGTCAATACCCATGTTGCAGGGAGTAATAGTACTGTAACCGTTAGCTAATCCCACTATCGGTTTAGTAAAATCATCGTCTCCAAAACCCACTGCTCGTAACATAGCACGATTGGGGGCGCGTTCGTTTCCTTGAGTAACTTTTTGGCTGATTCGATTATCTGGCATCTGAATCTCCTTGTAACTGAGCCAACTATCTACCGTAGAATACCTAAATATAGAGGTACATGGCGATCGATTTTATTAATTGTGGCGATAGATAATAATTCTTGACAATTTGAGATTCAGTGATTGGGGATGGAGCAAGAGTCATTAGACCTATCTTACATACAGGCTGCTGTCTATGCCGGTCAGACAAACAATATCGGACAATGCGGGAGCATTATTAGCAGGATGGTTCTATAATAGTTTCTTTGCTGATGACAGAGCCGAACAAGACACTACTGAAGCTTTAAGAGATCGCGATTTTGAACCTGCTATTGAAGATAATTCACAGACTTAATTATTAGTAATCAATTTAATTAATCGATTTAGCTCAAAATAATATTACTTCATAAATTAGACAAAAAGATAATAAATAATATAAGCAATTGATTACTCAATAAATAATAAGTTTTTTATTGGAAAAATTAAAATAATTTTAATTTTTTTCAGTAACTATTAACCTAGTTATACAATCTTGCTTACTTAGAATACTTACAAATACTTACACTTACAAATACTTACACAAGTTTAGTTTAGCCTAAAGTAAAAACTTTAAATAAACGATATGAAAAAATACGTTGCAGAATTAATCGGTACTTTTTGGTTGGTGTTGGGGGGGTGCGGCAGTGCTGTATTAGCTGCTGTCTATGCCGGTCAGACAGACAATATCGGACAATTTAACTTAGGGATTAGCTTTGTCGGGGTATCTTTAGCATTCGGTTTAACCGTATTGACTATGGCATATGCGATCGGGCACATTTCTGGTTGTCATTTAAATCCTGCGGTGTCTTTTGGCTTGTGGGCGGGAAAACGCTTCTCTGGTAAAGACTTACTTCCTTATATTGTTGCTCAAGTGATTGGCGCAACATTAGGCGGAGCAATAATTTGGCTTATTGCCAGTGGCAACCCCGATTTTAGTTTAACAGGTTCTAATCCTTTGGCAACCAACGGTTTTGGAGCGCATTCTCCTGGTGGTTATTCTCTAATCAGCTGCCTGATTACTGAAGTGGTCATGACATTTATGTTTCTGATGATTATTTTAGGCTCGACTGATCTTCGCGCACCTGGGGGATTTGCACCAATCGCTATTGGTTTGGGATTGACTTTAATTCACCTGATTAGTATCCCCGTTACTAATACTTCAGTTAATCCGGCACGCAGCACGGGAGTAGCTTTATTTGCAGGTACAGAACTGGTGGCTCAGTTATGGATGTTTTGGGTTGCACCCATTGCGGGAGCATTATTAGCAGGATGGTTTTATCATAGTTTCTTTGCTGATGACAGAGCCGAACAAGACACTACTGAAGCTTTAACCGATCGCGATTTTGAACCTGCTATTGAAGATAATTCACAGACTTAATTATTAGTAATCAATTTAATTAATTGTAAGGCGATCGCTTGTCTAAAAGCGATCGTTTTTTTTATTACCTATTATCATTGGTGACAAGTTAAGAAAAAATAAAGTAAATGTATCAAGTTAGTCTGATTCGCGCTCACTCTTATAAAGTAAAAGAATTGCGTCGGCACCTGGAATATCTGCTGCAACCTTTAGGGGGAATAGAAGCTATTGTCAGTCAGGGCGATCGCGTGTTACTTAAACCCAACTTATTAACTGGAAATCGTCCGAGTAAAGAATGTATTACCCGTTCTGAAATAGTATACTGTGTGGCGCAAATGGTAATGGAAGCTGGCGGTAAACCTTTTTTAGGAGATAGTCCGGCTTTTGGCAGTGCGAGGGGAGTTGCTAAAGCTAATGGCTATTTACCTTTATGTCAGGAGTTAAACTTACCAATAATTGAATTTAAAGGTCAACGCTACACCACCGACAATACAAATTTTCATCACCTGCGTCTCTCCAAAGAAGCTATGGATGCCGATGTGGTAATTAACTTACCCAAAGTAAAATCTCATGTACAACTCACCATGACTCTGGGGGTAAAAAATCTTTTTGGTTGTGTTCCTGGTAAGATGAAAGCCTGGTGGCACATGGAAGCAGGAAAAGATGCAGCGCGTTTTGGCGAAATGCTGGTAGAAACTGCCAAAGCGATCGCGCCAGATTTAACTATTATTGATGGTATTATCGGACATGAAGGTAATGGCCCTAGTAATGGCGAACCCAGAGAATTAGGTATTTTAGGAGCATCTACCGATGTTTTTGCCCTAGATCGCGCATTTATTGAAATCCTTAATGTTGATCCTCAAATCGTTCCTACCCTAGCGGCTCAATTTAGATTGGGATTATGTCGAGAATTAACTGAAATTGAATTTCCTTACTGTAAACCAAAACAACTGCAAATATCTGATTGGAAGCTACCAGAGGCACTGATGCCGATTGATTTTGGCTTACCCCGTGTCTTGCGATCAACTTTCAAACATTTTTACATTCGTTTTATTAAAGAGCCAATGGGAACAGGGAACAGTCATTAGTCATTGGTCATCAGTTATTGGTCATTAGTTATTGGTCATTAGTTATTGGCAGTATTAATTGTTTGGACGTAGGGTTTTTCGGCTTCGGTAAATGCTTCGGCGTTGGCGATTTGGGCAGTAATTAAATCGGCTGTGGCATCAGAGACATCTCCCTGGCGTTGATTTAAGCGATCGCGCAATAGGGCTTGGGGTGCGGTACAGTAAATTATTTGCAGGGGAATATGGTTGATTTCGGCGCGTGAAATTGCCTGTTGGCGATGATGGAAACGGTCATATTTGGCATCGAGAATGACGCTGAATCCTTGTTTTGCTAGGGTAATGCCTAATTCTAACAGGCGATCATAGGTTTTTTCAGTCATGTCATGGGAGTAAATTTCATCTTTTCTCGACTCGTCTAAAGGTATACCTGCAAGGTGTTTACGAACAGCATCAGAACGAATTTGAATCGCGCCTTTTTCTCTGGCAATTTGGCTGGCAACGGTACTTTTACCCGAACCGGATAATCCAGACATTAAGATTAAGTTTCCCTCTTGGCTTTGGGTATATTCATAAGCCTGTCGATAATAATCACTGGCGGTTTGTTTGATTTGTCTTTTGTTTTCTATTTGAGGATCGTCAAGTAAAAAAGAATTTACTTTAGCTCTAACATAAGCTTGTCGGCATAAATATAGAGGTAAAATCGGCAATCCCCTCCAGTCTCCCATATGTTCGAGATAACTGTTGAGAAAGGCATTAGCAAACTCTGGTTTTTGATGTGCTTCTAAATCCATAATGGTAAAAGCAACATCGTACATTGTATCGACGAAGCGAAAAGATTCATTAAATTCAATGCGATCAAAAAGTTGAATTTTATCTTGCCACAAGCAAATATTTTTTAGGTGTAAATCGCCATGACATTCTTTAATTTTGTCTTGTTCAATTCTTGCTTGAAATAGCTCTTGTCGTTCAGTAAAAAAATAGTCAGTATAAGCCTTAGTTGCTACTAATTGTTCTTGGGTTTGAACGACATCAATATATTTTTGAGTTTGTTGGTAGTTTTCCTCAAAAGCAGCACGTATTTTAGAAATTGTACCGAAACTGCGAATATAATCATTGGTTTCGGCAGAGCAATGGAATTGAGCTACAATTTTACCTAATTCGACAAAGCGATCGCTCGATAGTTTATTAGCTGTTAAGAGATTGATAAATAAATTTTCTTGGGGAAATTGACGCATTTTTAAAGCGTATTCTACTATTTCTCCTGAACCATCTAAGGTAAATTTATTATAGCGATCGCGAATAGGAATTACTTCTAAATATAACTCGGAAGCATTTTTTTTGTTTAATTGTAGTTCTGTTTCTAGATAATGTTTTCTTTTAACTAATGTAGAATAGTCGAGAAACCCAAAATTTACGGGTTTTTTAAGTTTGTAAACGTATTTTCCTGTTAAAAAAACATAGGAAGCATGAGTTTGTATCAGTTCTATTTTTTCTGCAACATCATGAGGGTAAAAATCTGGTTGTTGCATCTGGTAAATTAAACTAGCAATGTCAGTCATAAACTATTTTTAGGACAATAATGTCTCAAAATATAAATTCAATTCATAGCAGTTTAAGCTTTTATCTCTGCCCACTAATCACTAATTATACAATTTTTAGTTAGCACGCTACGGTACATTTCTCTCAGGTGAGCGATGACATCAATTTAGGTTAAACGATAATCACTAAGATGTTCTATTGACAATGGATAATTATTCCTTCTTCAAATCAAGCAAGCGATCGCTATTAAAAAAATCCATTTATATTTCCCAAATCAGAAAAAATTATTATTCGATCTAACAACTTGAAAAGAAAGAGGAAATATTGATTGTTCAAGCTCCATTGTCAATTTTTAAAATTAAGTATTAACTATTACTAATTTCAGCTTCTGAACGAGATAATAAAGAATTTTTCAAATGGCGATCGTGTTCTCGTTGTTTTGCCATCAATTCTCTAGATTCTTCATCTATTTGAGATGTCGATGAACTTTCTACTTCAGCTTCTGCACGACTCAACATATTTTGTTCTATATTTTCCTCATCCTGGCGAGACTTTGCCATCAATTCTCTAGCTTCTTCTTGAGTACTCATTTTTTACCTCCTCTAAGCCGATTTATGTTCTGCAATCAACATAGTTTCAACATCGACTTGTAAATTTTGACAGGGAATGATTTGTGCGATTTTTTGTTCTCCTACTGAACTAGTATAAATTTCTAGCTGTCCTTCTGGTGTAGTTTCAAATAAAATTCTTTGTCGGGGAAAGATGATTTTTGTAAAATTGAGATTATTACTATTCGTTACTCCAATAATCTGCATTTTGTGAGTAGTGTTAGTGTAATAACACAACATTTTTGAAATAGGTTTAGCAATAGTTTCTTGCCAATTGGATGACATAATCTTTCCTCGGTAGTTTTTACTTTAATTCAGTTCAAATCATAGTTGGAAAATTTGAAGAACCTGTGAAGAAGTTGAAGAAAATATTAATATGCTCGCATTGTAATAATGCAATAGTAAGCCGTGTTTCATTAATATAAATTGCTGTTGTTACAAATATGCTGACGGGGTGACCGAGGCATGGGGTGAACGGTACTCCGAACATTAACTAATATTTAGTTGTTTATAAATAATATATTCTTCACAAATTCTTCAATTGTTTAAGTTAATTTGAAACTATATAACTCGATTAATCATTATCTTCATGTTTATAAATTGGAGGTGAATAATCATGGTTTTATCCATTCAGTATCCTCCTCACTTTGGCCACAAAAAATTGCCTCATAATACTAATCGGCTTTTATGCTTATTATCAGAATCTGAACGTTTAAATCTGGTTTCTCAGTCAAATCGTATTTTTCTTCCGCCAAAAACAACTATTCATCAACCTAATGAGCAAATCGATCAAGTTTATTTTCCGATTCAAGGCATAATTTCTTTATTAAATACAACTAAAGAAGGTTTGAGCGCTGCCACTGCTACAGTGAGTAATGAAGGAATGATTGGTATTGCAGCCTTTTTGGGAGGCTATTTTGTTTCTAGTTACGCGGTTGTCCAAACTGACTGTGTTGCCATCAGTTTAGCAGCCAATATCATCCAACAAGAATTTGCCAACCATAGTGAGTTACAACCAATATTACTTTTATATACTCAAGCTTTATTAGCTGAAGTTTCACAAAATGTTTTATGTAGCTGTCATCATACTTTAGAACAGCGATTAGCTCGTTGGTTATTGTCTTTCAGCGATCGCTTGGGAACGAACACACTATTGCTAACTCAAGAAACAATGGCTGAATTATTAGGGGTGAGACGTTCGAGTTTATCTGTAGTTGCTAGTGAATTTCGTCAAAAAAACCTGATTGACTACAGTAGAGGCAGAATTGTAATTCAAAATCCTGCAAATTTAAGAAAGGTAGCCTGTGAATGCGATCGCCTAATCTTAGATGAGTATACTCGTTTGTTTGACTGTTATTAAGTTATGTGGGAAATACGACAGACACATCTGTGAATGTCATGCAAATATCAAGGAAAAATTTCTGACTGTTTCCAAGTAAACATCACTCAGATAAATTAAAGCTAAAGCATGATATCAAAGGATGAGCAACAGACACATTTTAATCATTGAGGATGATGCAGGAATTCAGGCAGTAACTAAATTTAGTTTAGAAATGGAGGGAAATTGGCAAGTCAGCACTGCTTTTTATGGACAAGAAGGACTAATTAAAGCCAAAAGTCTACGTCCGGATGTTATTTTACTAGATATAGTAATGCCAGATATTAACGGACTGAAACTGCTGAAAAGTTTTCAAGCAGAAGAACTGACCAACAATATACCAATTATTTTGTTTACAGCCAGAGTAATAGATCGAGATCTCCTCGAACTTAACAATAACCAAGTAAAGGGAATCATTACCAAACCTTTTGATTGTCTAACCTTATCGGCAAAAATTTTAGAAATTCTTGGTTGGCAATATGGATTTATATTTTATTGCACCTATAAAACCCTCGCTCATCTAGCATATTTACAATGTGCTGCCAGCCAATGTTACTTTTGATACCAATTCTTCAAAATAATGCTACAAATTTTATTTCTACCATTTTTACTTTAGCGATCGCTCATAATTGATTAATCAGAGGAAATCCTGACAGAGATTACGGGTTTTACCACTGCATTGAGTTAAGCAAAAACGGTACATTGGGATCAGTAAATAAAGAAATATTAAGAAGGGGAGTTTTCTAACCCATGTTTGAATACTTCAATGAAAAAGCTATAAAAAATATCGTCCTCGCTCAAGAGGAAGCCAGAAGTACGGGACATAATCTTGTAGGAACAGAGCATATTCTGTTGGGAGTGATTGGGGAGGGAACATCTACAGCCGCAGAAATCCTATCAGATCAAGGTGTGGATAGCGATCGCACCAGGCAATTAGCGATCAATATCGTTGGTAAGGGTTCAGGTTTTATTCCTGCTAATATACCTTTTACTCCCAAAGCCAAACGTCTTTTAGAGAAAGCTTTTGCTGAAGCACGTCAGCTAAATAATGATTATATTGCTCCAGAGCATATTCTCTTGGCCATATCCAAACAGAGTGATACTTTAGCTGCCAGACTGTTAGAACAGCAAAATATAGATCTCAAACAACTTCGTATTGACTTAATCAAAAAGCTTGGAGAAGAAGAAGTCATCGCCGCCACTACGAAAAAAAGCAATCCTTTTGGCGTGTTTGGTGGTAGAGAAAAACCACCTACCCTTAAAGAATTCAGTATTAACCTAACCGAATTAGCCAAAGAAGGAAAACTCGACCCCGTAATAGGTAGAAATACCGAAATCGAAAGAGTAGTGCAAATTTTGGGTAGACGTACCAAAAATAACCCCGTCTTAGTAGGTGAACCTGGGGTTGGTAAAACAGCGATCGCTGAAGGGTTGGCGCAACGCATTATTGACGGAGATGTTTCCGAATTACTGGCAGATAAACAGGTAATTAGTCTGGATATGGGTTCGTTGTTAGCTGGAACTAAATATCGCGGGGAATTTGAAGAAAGACTCAAATCCATTGTTGAAGAAGTCAGACAAGCAGGTAACATTATTTTAGTGATCGATGAAATTCATACCCTAGTAGGTGCTGGTGCAATGAGTGGCGCAATGGATGCAGCCAATATGCTCAAGCCAGCTTTAGCTAGAGGAGAAATTCAATGCCTCGGTAGTACCACCCTCGATGAATATCGTCAGCATATCGAACAAGATGGAGCTTTAGAACGTCGCTTTCAAAGGGTCATGGTAGGCGAACCTTCAGTGGGGGATGCCATTCAAATTCTTCAAGGTTTACGCAAAACCTATGAAGACTTCCATAAAGTCAAATTCACCGATAAAGCCATTGAAACGGCAGTAATCTTTGCTGAACGCTATATTACTGACAGATTTTTACCCGATAAAGCGATCGATCTTATCGATGAAGCTGGTTCGCGTACTCATCTCAATCATTGTTTACAACAAGGGGAAGAAACTCAAGCTGAATTACCTACTATTAACCCTCAAGCTTTAACTCCTGTAGTAGACGAAGAAGCGATCGCTCGTATAGTTGCAGCTTGGACTGGTATTCCCGTTACCAAAATGACCGAAACCGAATCGGAAGTATTGCTTCACTTAGAAGATAACCTGCACCAAAGAGTTATTGGTCAAGATGAAGCTGTGAGAGCCGTATCTCGCGCTTTACGCCGCTCTCGTTCTGGTTTAGGCGATCGCAATCGTCCCATTGCCAGTCTGTTCTTTTCCGGTCCTACTGGGGTAGGTAAAACCGAACTTGCCAAAGCTTTGGCAGTTCAAATGTTTGGTTCGGAAGATGCCATTATTAGAGTTGATATGTCCGAACTGATGGAATCCCACACGATTTCTAAATTAATTGGTTCACCTCCTGGATATATCGGTTATGACGAAGGGGGACAATTAACCGAAGCAGTACGTCGTCAACCCTATACAGTAGTACTATTTGACGAAGTTGAAAAAGCTCACCCCGATGTGTTCAACCTCTTATTACAACTACTAGATGATGGTCGTCTTACCGATGCACAAGGTCGCACTGTATCTTTTAAAAATACAGTAATTATTATGACCTCCAATATTGGTTCTAAAGTTATCGAAAAAGGCGGTACTGGTTTGGGATTTGCTTTTGCTGATGACACCGAAGCTCAATACAACCGTATTAAAGATTTGGTCAACGGAGAATTGAAAAATTACTTCCGTCCCGAATTTATCAACCGCCTAGATGAAATTATCGTCTTCCGTCAGCTAACCAAACCAGAAGTCAAACAAATTGCTGATTTACTCTTAAGAGAAATATCTCAAAGATTAGCAGAACAACGAGATATTACTTTAGAAGTAACTGAAGCATTTAAAGCAAGAGTAATTACTGAAGGATTCGATCCCAGTTATGGTGCAAGACCTTTACGTCGAGCCATTATGAGACTGCTAGAAGATAGTTTAGCTGAAGCAATTCTATCCGGTCGAGTCAATGATGGTGATAATACCTTAGTAGATGTTGATGATGACGGACAAATTGCGATCGCTGCTGTTCAACAACCAGTTCTAGTCTTCGATCGCTAATTGTCAATAAATTCTCACCAAATAAGCTGTAAGCCTCAAAAGCCTACGGCTTATTTTTTTGCTTATAGCAGTCGAAGTAAAGATTCTATAATTCAGGTTGTTTAACTTCGCATCCAATTAAATTCTTAGCTTTTTGTAAAAACTGGCGATCAAAAGTATACAATTGCGAACAATGTTGACCAACGGTCACCCGCAAGCCCCGTCTTTTCAAGACGGGGAACGGGTGACTCTGTGCTAAATGAAAAGCATCGGCAAGATCTGAGTAAACCTTGCTGATGCCATTCTAAAACTCGTGCGATCGCATTAGCATCAGCCAAATAAACAGATAAATATATTTTCTTCTTGAAACAATTTAAGACTCTGTTGAAATTGCTCGATATCGTCTTTTGTCAACAGTCGAACCAGAACATTGGTATCAATTGAAATCATGGCAAAGGTGACGTATTTTAAGATTTTTGCTCAATAGTGCGATCGCCGTATTGTTCCAAAACACCTATACTAATCGCATCATCCATTTTCTCTAAAGTCTTAGCTTTGCCTTCATATTGCAAATATCCAGCAACATTTTCTAATTTAGTTTCTCGAAAAGGCTTTTTGGGTTTGAGCAAAATACCATCACCCGTATTGATCGCAATTAATTCTTGTCCAGCTAACCAATGATGGGCATCTCGTAATGTTTTTGGAATAATGACTTGACCTTTGCTCGATAGTCTTGTGGTTTCCACAGAAGAAAAAGTAAGATTACAGTGAGAATTATAGCATCGATAAATTGGCGCGATCGCTACTCTCTAACTATTTATTCTCCATAGCACCACATCAATTATCCATTATCGATTCTCTAGAAGATTGACTATTAACCTTAAGAGCATAGACTTTAAATCTTTCTAAATCTGCTTGTACTGTAGATTCAACGATATTTCCTAAAAACAAACCATCCATTAACCTACCCAAAATTCCCGGTATAGCATAAGCAAAAGACATTTTAACTATACTGCTACCATGACGGTCATAAAAGCGAATTGCCCCTCGATTAGGTAGACCATCTACTGATTCCCATTCGATAATCTGGTGAGGAACAACCTGAAGGATGCGAGACAACCAAGTAAAGTTAAAGCCACCACTGGCTAACTTCCAACGTGATAATTCGGGATTGTCTTCTAGTATGGTTACAGAATCGATCCATTTCATCCAACGAGGCATTTGTTCTAAATCTGACCACAGACTCCACACCAATTCGATGGGGACATCTACTTGTATTTGTACGGTGTGTTCTAACCAGTCTGTCATTATGGGAAACTTTTCTCCAATTTGTAGATTTATTTTACAAGAATTTTACAAGATTAGATGAGTTATCAACCTCTGAACCTAGTAATTATCTAATTATCGATCGCCATCTAGATACCTTTCAATCAACAAAATTGCCACGATATCGTCAACTGGACGGGGAGGAACACGCATTCCCAAAGGAATCAGACGATTTAAACCCCTGGGGGGATACATTTCCCAATAGCGATCGCGTGCTTCTAGGGTACTGTTATTTTCATCAACCATCACTATGGGAATATTAGCTAAATTAGATGTTAGTTGTTTACGCCAACTTTTAGCCGTAGTGCGATCGCCCATGACTATTAATTCTACAGCAAACTTCTGGCATAATTCTTGAATCATTGCGATCGCGCGGTCTGATTCTATAACTTGATGGTACACTACAGAACGCTCGGCATTCATGACTGCCACGCCACATTTGTCTCTCCCTGGATCGAAACCTAGAATTATTGCGTTCATTCGGGATAAATTACCTTTACTGCAAATATTTAACTTGAGTGTCAAAAGAAGTGCGATCGCTTTAAAAGTATTGTATTCAACTGTTTATTATTAGCTGATTTTACTGAAGTCTTCAAGTAATTCAGTGAATTAGGATCGTGGAGATATATTATTTATAGTCTCTACAAATTATGGAAAATGAAATTATACACAAGCTTACTCCCGAACAGGAAGAACTTGAAAGAAAAAAGATTGAACTAGCCCGATTAGAAACAGAATTAGCAGAAAAAGAATTAGATTTAGCAACTTTTCAGGCAGAGTTAAATGTTTTTGAAAAAGAATATATGCGAATAATTGGTATTCGCTATACAGAACTTGATCGCATTGAAGCTCAAATTGAGCAATACATCGAACTTTTAGAATCTACTCAAGATTTTCAACCATCACCAGAACTAAAAAAACTGTACCGAGAAGTTGCTAAAAAAATTCATCCAGATTTAGCAACAGATGAAAATGAACGCCAACGCAGACAGCAATTAATGGCTGAAGCTAATCAAGCTTATGAAGACGGCGATTTGGAAAAACTACAGGCAATTTTACACGATTGGGAAAGTAGTCCTGAATCTGTAAAAGGAGAAGGAATTAGTTTTGAGTTAATTCGGATTATTCGTCAAATTGCCCAAAGTAGAGAACGTTTAAAAGTAATTCAAGCAGAAATTGAAGCTTTAGAACAAACCGAACTTTATCAACTAAAGATCAAAATTATTGAAGCTAAAAAAATTGGACAAGATTTATTAGCAGATATGGCTAATGAATTAGATAAGCAAATTGATACTGCGATGCAAAAGTTAGAAGAATTAAAAATTAAACTAAATTTATAGGTTATGAATAATAGAGACATTATCATATCTTCCAATCAAACAATAACTAAGTATTCTTCAGATTTAATTAAAAGAGGATTAAATTTAGCAATTTCAATCAATCAGTCTAGTTTGGATTGTAATGAAAAATTTTTATTGAAAAAAGGTAAAAATTTATTTGAACAAGAAAAATATCAAGAGGCATTAGAGTGTTTTGACAAAATAATCGAAATAAATCCTAATTATCAGGATTATACATTTTGGGAAATACAAGCACAAACTTTATTAGAATTAAAAAGATATAAGGAATCACTAATTTCTTTTTACAAAATATTTGAAATTGAAGCGGATATAGATTATTTACAGGAACTTTTATTGGAACAAGCAAACCGACTGTGTGAATTAGAATGTCATGAAGAAGCAATGATTTTTCATGAGGCAGCAGTTGAGATTAAGCCAGATGATTCATGGGGATGGTATTCACAAGGCATAACGCTTTATTTATTAGCAAGATATGAAGAGGCTATTCAATCTTATGATAAGTCTATCTCGCTTGAAGTTAGTGATGCCGATATTTGGCAGTGGAGAGCAGAAGCATTATGTGAACTTAATAGATATGATGAAGAGCTTTTTTCTTATGAAAAGGCGATAGAACTAGAACCTGATAAATCTTGGTTTTGGACGGGAAAAGCTAATGCTTTATACAAATTAGAAAGATATGAAGAAGCTCTATTTGCTTACGATTATGCAATTGGGCTTGGTTCTAATAATTATGCTTGGATTTGGTTAGAAAGAGGAGATATTTTAGATAAATTACGAAGACAGGAAGAAGCAAATACTTGTTACAATATAGCAATTGATATAGATTCTAGTTATACAGTCAATTGGTTGTTTAATAAAGCTAAACAACTAAGCGATACCAATAATTATGAAAAAGCAGTTTGTTTATTTGACAAAGTAATTTCAATTCAACCTCAATACTTTGAAGCATGGTACAATAAGGGTTATTGTCTTTATAGTTTACAAAAATACGAACAAGCTCTTATAGCTTTTGATAAAGCTATTGCTATTAAATCAGAATATTATCAGCATCAAGCATGGTATCTAAAAGGTATCGTACTGTTTAACTTACAGAGATATGAAGAGGCAATAGCTTCTTTCGACAGAGCGATCGCTATTGAAGCAAATTATTATGAAGCTTGGTATTATAAAAGCATAGCACTATATAAACTGCAAAAATATCAGGATACGATTGAGTCTTGTCATCGAGCAGTGGCAATTAAACCTAATTCTTTTATGGCTTTTTATTTTTGTGGTGCAGCATTTAATGAATTGCAAAAATATCAAGAAGCAATAGTTAATTTTGATAAAGTAATTGCTATTGAGCCTAAACTTGCTGTAGCTTGGAACGATAGAGCTTTGGCATTGCTCAACCTAGGAAAATATCAAGAGGCATTATCTAATTTTGACAAAGCAATTGAAATTGAACCTAACCTAACTATAGCTTGGTTAAACAGAGGTACAGCATTTCTAAACTTACAGAATTATTTTGAAGCGATTACTTCATATGACCGCGCTATTGAAATTAAAGCTGATTATTATGAAGCTTGGTTTAGTAAAGGGGTCGCAATGCAAAACTTACAGAGATATTTTGAAGCAATATTTTGTTATCGTAAAGCATTAGAAATTGAACCTAATTATCAAGTGGCAAAATTAAATTTAACATTACTTGAATTAGAGATAACTAACTATTAATCAAATATTCTTCTGCCATTAATTTAAGTCTGTCGCCTTCTAAAATAACTTTATCAATTGCTTCTTTTAATTCCATATAAGGCTGACGAGCAGATTTCTTTTCTCTTTCAATTTCTCGTCTAGTTTCTGCTCTAACTCTTCCTGCCCATTTGTGCTTACCAAAAACATCCAAACCAACTGATACAAGACTATCTGTACCTGATTGGGTTGCTTGCTGATTAATATTGCGTATTACTGCATTAATTTCTTTTTTAACTGCTCTAAGTTGTTTTTGAGCTAATCCAATTTGTTTTACTTGAAGTTTTACTGATTGAGGATTATCTAATCTAAGAGTAATTTTTGAAGCAATTTGTTGAATTTCTTCTAGTTTATTCATTAAATATATTTAATTAAAATTCATTATATATAATGACATATGTAAATAAAATACAAAATGTTTTATATCACAAAATTCAATTTGCTTTTTAATATTAAACTCAATAAATTTAAAAATCAATATTCAAGATTTATAAAACAAGTTTAATTAATGACATTATTTTCAGTTAAGGTGATCGCCTTCTAATGTTTTACGATTATTAATTATTAAAATAATATTTATAGCGATCGCACTTAATTCAAGAAATCAAGTAATCAAAAGTAACGAGTAATAAGCATTAGCAATAACTAAAAAACGACTATCCGTCAGCTTCTGTGGCTTCAATTTTTTTCACCGAAGGTCTCGCACTATTACCAGATAGATTGTTGGCTATACGTGCTGCGTCTATACCTGTAGTTTGACGTAACTGTTCGACGAAAGCGGCAATTTGAGTTGCTCGGTTACTACTGCCATCAACTACAGTAATACTTTCAACTTTTACTTCTGGCACACCAGCCGCCATCATTTTCATTAGGGTTTCTAGTTTTTGGAACAGAAAGATTTCTCTGGCGTTTACCCCTGCTGCTTTCCAAGATTCTGCCAGACGTTGTGTACCTTCGGCTTGTGCCTTACCATCTTCTATGATGCTGGCTGCATCCCCTTTAGCTTTGGCGATCGCTTGTTTGCATTTAGCTTCGGCGGGGGCGACAATATCGGCTTGTAGTTGTTGTTGGACTTGTTTGATGCGTTCGTTTTGTACGGACACTTCGGCTTCGGCTTTGGCTATTTCTGCTACTACTTTGGCTTCGGCTTCGGCTACCAGTGCTTCTCGTTTGGTAATAGCATCGCGAATTCTCTGTTCGGCTGTAGCTTTGGCAATTTCTAAATCTCTACCGATCTGTCTGAGGGAAGTTGCTTTTTTATTTTCCGAGTCTTTAATGGTAGACTCAGCTTTAGCTGTCGCTTCAGCAATGCGGGCATCTCTAAGGAGTTCTGCTTGTTGTTTGCGTCCGATAGAATTGAGATAGTGAACGTCATCGGAAATGTTTTGAATTTGCAGGTTATCTAAAACTAAACCCAATTTTTCTAAATCGTCTTCGGCTTCATCTAGCAAACTTTTAGCAAAAGCAATTTTATCTTCATTCACCTGTTCTGGTGTCAGACTAGCCAATACTCCCCGTAAGTTACCTTCTAGGGTTTGTTTAGCCAACAATTCAATTTGTTTGCGATTTTTACCCAATAAACGTTCGATCGCATTATGAATAGTGGGTTCTTCTCCTGCAATTTTAATATTGGCTACTCCTTCTACATTGAGAGGAATACCCCCTTTAGAATAGGCATTGGTAACTTTTAACTCAATAATCATATTAGTTAAATCCATGCGGAAAGTTTCTTCCATTAGAGGAATTCGGATACTGCTACCGCCTTTTACCAAACGATATCCTATTTCATGACCATCATGAGTACGAGTTTTTGTACCTGCAAAAATTAAAATTTCACTGGGTTGACAAATATGGTAAAGGTGGCGAATCATTAACCATCCAGCCCCGCCACCTAAGCTTAATAATCCCAATAAAAGTGTAATAGTTCCCATAAATATATTTCTCCCGATAATTTTATTTATTTCCCAACTTTCTTACTTATCTCTAGCTTCGAGTGGCGGATTTAAAGTACCGATGACATCAATACCTAAAGTATGGTTAACACTATTGAGGAATTGGGACACAATTTCGGGATAGACATTAACCAAACTGGCTAAAGATTTACCATCGCCGTTGTCAATGACGTTAACTTTTTCTAGTTTCAATCTTCCAGGTATCTCTACTGCTTCTTGCAAGACAGTTTCTAGTTGCTGAATTAAAAATAGTTCTTTGGCATCTTTGCCCGTTTCCTGCCAAACTTTACTCAACATTTCGTTAACCAAGGCTTCCGCTTCGGCATTTTCTTTTAAGAAAGCCGCATCCCCTTTTGCCAACAAACCTTTAGCCACTCGATTCGCTTCGGCGGGTAATACCTGTTCGGCTTCTAAGCGCAGACGTTCTAATTGCGCTCTAACTGTCTGAAGCTTTTGCTGTGCCTTGGCTGTAGCTTCTAACGCTGCCGCCGTGGTGATTTCTTCTTCCGATCGCGCTTTTTGGTCTAGGGTTGCTTTAATTTTCCGCAGTTCGTTTTCTTTATCTTGAATGATAATGCGGTCTTTGGTTCGGGCGACTGTTGCCTCTTCTTCGCACTGTGCTTCGATTTGTTCTGCTTCACTGATAGCATTAGATTCGGCAATTTCGGCATTTTTAATTACTAAAGCAATCTGCCGACGACCCAAAGAGTTAAGATAATCTACTTCATCGGAAATATTTTGAATTTTCAGGGTATCTAGCTGCAACCCCAGTTTATTTAAATCTCGACTGACATCGGAAGCGATTTTTTCAGAAAACTGCAAGCGGTTTTCGTTAAGTTCTTCGGGAGTTAGAGTAGCAACCACCCCGCGAAGATTACCTTCTAAGGTTTCTCTAGCAACTCTAATGATCTCGTTACGGTCTTGGTCTAAAAAACGTTCGATCGCATTACCGACAACTTTGGGGTTACTGGAAATCTTGACATTAGCGATCGCCTGAATATCTAGGGGTGTTCCTCCTTTAGCATAGGCATTAGTTACCTTAACTGGTACGGGCATCGTCGTCACATCAATGCGTTTGATCGTTTCTAAGATAGGAATACGAATTCCCCTACCTCCAGTTAATACCCGATAACCCAACTCTTGTCCTTCTTGAGTTTTACGTTTTCTCCCAGACAGCACCACCACTTCATTGGGTTTGCAGATACACAGACAAGAATTGAGCAACCAAATTAAAGCGATCGTACCAAAAATCCCCAAAGCAATGGGTAAACTGGTAAAAATTAAATTATTGGGATTGGCTTTAGCTATTGTCAGAGAAGGTACAACATCTGCAACTATAGTAGTCTCTCGTACCTTTAAAGTTGATAGTTCCATAATTAATCAATGTTCAATGATAAATGTTCAATGCTCAATGTCATTGAGATACCGAATCTTCTCCTACCACCCAAACCTTATTACCTTTCATCTGAATGACAAACACGCGATCGCCCAAATTAAACTCTCTAGCTTCTTCCGTAACCGCCAGCAAATCCACCATCGAGCCTTTGATTTCAACTCGTATTTTTCCCTTACTCTCACTATCAAAGGGAACTTCTACCCTACCATAAGCACCTACGACATCTTCGGCTCTCATCAAGCTGTCTACAACTTGTCGTCGTCTCCAAAAGAAGATAAACCAAACAATTAATGCACCTATAAAAAGACCGACAGCAACGGAAATTCCAGCGATAATCAGAATCAGATAGTTCATCGGTAGTCAACAAGGTTCGATCTGATTTCCATTGTAAGAGCAGTTTTTTAGTATGTCGGAAAATCTAATTATTTGTTAATACAGTAATATTACCCAGGTAGCTATTAAGTAGTCGGACAAAGAGATGATGGAATTTCCCGAACCAGAGGAAAGCGATCGCCATTTAAATAACTCCCTCTCCCATTAATCGTGTTCAGTAATAATACTGATTATTGAACATATCTCAGTCAAAAAATCCGTAATTTCAACGACGAAAAAATCTTGTCATATTAAGAGCATGATTGTGGCAAAAACAAAAATTTGACGAGGTCAGAGGAAGTTCCGTCGTTTTACAGCGGAGTCTCTCTGACCAACGGTCACCCGCAAGCCCCGTCTTTTCAAGACGGGGAACGGGTGACAACTTTTCTCAATCTTCTTGCTTGCTCTTTTAAGTTACAAAAAATCGATAATTTTTTGTCAAAAATATTTTAAGGTGATGAGGGGGACAGGAGCAAGGATAAAGTGATAGGGAGGATTAAATCATACTTTTGATGTAATTAATGTAATCTGAAAAATCCAAATGAATACACATCTATCTTGGCTGATTCCCCTAGTTAGCGGAATTTATTTATTAGGTATTCGTATGGTCTGGATGCTTTTAGAACAAAAAAATGTTCAAAATTTTGTTTCTGAGCATTGGAAAACCATAGCCGAAGATCGTTCTGATTACTAAACATCGAGGGCAAACTAAAGTTTGCCCAAAATTGCTCTATAGTGTCTAATTTGAATTGTTTTGACACCCTTAACTTGTCACCAATGACTAACACCTAACTTGCTTGAATTCGCATCACAATTGAGGTCATGTCATCGCTGAAATTATCACTCGAACCACTAAATTGTTCTACTTGCTGGAAAATATATTCGAGAATTTCTTCGGGGGTATCTAAGTGCTGACAAGCCCATTTAAAAGCACGACAGAGATTATCTTCATCAAAGCGATCGCCATTATCGTTGGCAGCATCAGTAAAACCATCAGTATAGTAAAATACAGTATCTCCTGGGTTAAGTTTTACTTTCGCATTTTCGTATTCTGAATCGATATCTAAACCAATTAACATTCCCCAACTATCTAATTTTTCCAACTTGTTAGTAGCAGCACGCCATAATAGTGGAGGATTGTGAGCGGCGTTAGTAAAGGAAAGAATCTGAGTTTTGGGGTCGTATTCCGAGTAAAACATACTCACAAAACGGTGAGAATTTTCTAGATCGGCATACATTACCCGATTGAGATGGCGCATGATCTCAGCTGGAGAATGACGGTTTAGCACTTCGGCGCGCAACATCCCCCTCGTCATGGTCATGATCAGTCCGGCGGGAACACCCTTACCCATGACATCTCCAATAACAATACTCCAGGGAACTAAAGAATCTTCCTGAATTTGATGATTGTTACCCAGGCGATCGTAATTAGTGGGAATAAAATCATAATAATCTCCGCCAACTCGATTTGCTGTCTGACACTTGGCAGCAATTTTCACCCCTTGAATTTGAGGACATTTACTGGGTAATAACCGCAGTTGAATTTCCGAAGCGATTTCTAATTCTCGGTCTTGTCTTTCTTTGGAACTTAATTCTACTGTCAATTGATGATTGGCGATCGCTACAGCCGTCTGATCGGCTACTAACTGGGTTAATTTTCTTCTTGTGGGAGTCCAAATATAATCGGGTTCGCTACTAAAAACGTAAAGACGACCCTGTTCGCAATTCTTGACTAAGATTGGCGTGCCGAAAATCTGAATTGATGGTGGTAATTCTTGTCTGATTTTTTCGTCAATTAATTGAGCAGATAATAAAGATTTATTGACAGCAAGATCGCTATTGGCTGCTAGGGCATGATTTAGTTCGTAATTGACAGCTTCTAAGACGCGACGAATTTCTAAACCGATTTGACTGTCTTGACAATGAATCTGTTCTAAAGTGATCTGAGTGTTATTTTTATAGAGAATTAACGCACCGCCTATTGAATCAGTAACTCTGGCCGCCATTAATGGAGTTAATTCGAGAAACTGATTGAGATTACTAAAACTACGTAGCGCAAATCCCAGGGAACTCAGCAAATCTTGAACTTTATGTTGTTCTCTTTGAAGATTTGCTACCAACTCTTTCAGTGCCAAAATTGGGTTGATTTCGCCACCAGAAACATTGGTCAAACTATTATTGTTTTGAGAGGGATGGCCATGAAAAGGTGCTACAGTCATTGCCTCTGCAATTTAGAACATGAGTTGTTTACTTTATCTGTCGGACATAATTAAGCTTCTAGAATATAAAGGCTTTCAGCCAAAAGGTTGTAAAAAAACTTTAAAACATTCCTGAATTTTTGATTTTGCTTAAAAGTTTAACCAAAGAGGAAAGTTTCTTAATTTATCTCAAGAGAGATTGATTTATGATAACTCGAATTGGTGGGAGTGCCAACCAAATAGACTGAAAAAACTTCAAATTCAAGGCTGGGGTAAGTTTTTAGCCATTTATCAGAGCTTCTACAAATTCGTAGCTAGAAAAGGGTCGTAAATCTTCAATTCCTTCTCCTGCGCCAATAAAACGAATTGGTAAGTTAAGCTGTTGAGTTACTGCCAGAGCCACTCCCCCTTTAGCAGTGCCATCTAATTTGGTTAAAACCACACCACTTAGTTTGGCGGCTTCAGAAAACACTTGTGCCTGACGCAAGCCATTTTGTCCTAGAGTAGCATCTAAAACTAACAGTGATTCTACCTTAGCATTGGGGGCTTTTTTATCAATAATTCGACGGATTTTCGATAACTCCGCCATGAGATTTTGTTTATTTTGTAATCTTCCTGCGGTGTCAACTAATAAGAGATCGGTATTACGAGACTGGGCCGCAGCGATCGCATCATAGACTACAGCAGCCGGGTCAGTATTTTTGCCTTCGTTAGCGACTACAGGAGTATTAGCCCTCTCTCCCCAAACTTTGACCTGTTGCACTGCGGCAGCGCGAAATGTGTCAGCAGCAGCAATCATACACTTATAGCCAGATTTTTGACCCAAATTAGCCAATTTACCGATAGTAGTAGTTTTGCCTGCACCATTAACTCCCGTCAATAACCAGATATTAAATTTACCTTCTTCGGGAACGAAAGCTTTATCTTCTAAATCTTCTAGAGGTTTATCTAAAATTTGTTGCAGAATATTTTTTAAGTAGGCGATCGCCTGTTCTGGTGGTAGTGCTTCTTGTTTGAGTTTCTCTTGTAGGGTTTCAATAATATAGTCAGTGGCTTCAATACCCACATCGGCTTGCAGCAATAATCCTTCGATTTCCATTACCGCATCTTCATTGAGGGGACCCTGGCCGACAATGGATTTTAATTGATTGATTAAACTACGACGAGTTTTACCCAACCCCTGGCGTAATTTGGTCAGCCAGTTAATTTCTTCTTCTGATACGTCATCTACCGATCTGCCACTATCTGCTAAAACTTTGGCCGACCAGACAAAATCTTCATCTAAAGTTACTGGTGTTTCATCGGTAGTCTCTTCAATTGCTGTTTCTTTCAGCTTTTCTAAACCTTGTGACTTCAGCATCCAAGGGGGAGTATTTTCAATCGCTTCAGCAGTATCTGTTGTTGGGGTTTCTATTTTCGCGATTTCTCGCTTTTTAGTAGTTTCTACTTCAGCGACAGTTTCCCTATCTTCAGTAGTATCTATTGTTGCTGTTTCTTTTTCTGGTACAGCTTCTACCTCTGATTTCTCAGTTTCAGATTCGGTGGGTTGTTGTGGAACCTCTTGTTTTCGCTGTTGAATATTTTTATAGGCAGCTTTAGCATAGGCAAGATAATCTGCTTGTGCTACTCCGGGGGTTTCGGATTCAGCCGTCTCGTCAGTGATAGTTACTTCTGGCTGAGTTTCTGGAGTTGTCGGAGAAGAATCTGGTTGATTTGTTGCTTTACGGCGAAACCAATTAAACATCGTGTAAGAGAAAATAAATATACTATCAGTTTATCGATAATAACAAGCTTCACTGTTAGATTTACCAATAATTTAGCTACGATGTTGATGTTGCGATCGCTTACCTAAAACTACCAACCTTATCGTAAACATTGAGCAACTTGATGTAAGGTTTTTAATCCTGCTAACGATCCTTGAATTAATCTGATAGCTGCTAGAGGTCGGCGTAACATAGCGATCGCTAGTAGACTGGAATTTAATTTACCGTCCTCGATGGCTAATTCGAGATTGGGGATATCATCGAGACAATCATCGCTAACTACTCTAACCATAGCTACAGCTACATCAGAGTTTTGTAGTGATTGCAAACAACCATAGCCTTCCATGTCTACAACTTGAGTAGGGTATCTTTGAGCTAAATCTAATTTTTCTTTAGCCCGACAAATAGGGCGATCGCTGGTTAAACTGTTTACTACAGTAGCTTGTGGTAATTGTTTTTTTATCGCCTCAGTCAATCGGGTATCGGTTGCCAGAAAATTCCCCTCCAAACTATAACAACCGCGATATATTACTGGTTCTCCTAGAGCATATTGAGGAGATAAACCGCCGCACAAACCTAAAACTAGTAAATTTTGCCCCAAATTTTCTCGATCTAAATATTCTTCTCGGCGATCAACTCCAAGGGGAATAGCAATGATCTCGATTTTTGGCTGACCCGCTTGAGTCAATCCCCTCCGTACTGCTTGATATTCTGCCCCTTGAGGAACGAGAATAGTATCAATTGAATCTATCATGACTCTTCATTGTATGACCTCTAAAGAACAAAATATCGAGCTAAAAGAAAGTAATTCCGATAAATATTCAAAGCCAAACAAAAAACCTAGTTTATGGCAAACAATCAAAGAAAATACAACTACAGTAGGCATAGCTTTGATTTTAGCTTTTTTAATTCGAGTTTTTATTGCCGAACCTCGCTATATTCCTTCCGACTCGATGTTACCAACCTTGTCTACAGGCGATCGCTTGGTAGTAGAAAAGGTGACTTATAAGTTTCATGCTCCCTCTAGAGGTGATATTTTGGTATTTCAACCGCCAACTAAATTACAAATTTTAGGCTATGACAAAAATCAGGCATTTATTAAAAGAGCGATCGCCCTGTCAGGAGAAACCATAGCAGTACAAGATGGGGTAGTATATGTCAACGATCGCCCCTTGGTAGAAAATTATCTTGCTGAACCACCCGCCTACAATTTGATACCTATGACTGTACCACCAGGAAACATATTTGTGATGGGAGATAATCGCAACAATAGCAATGATTCTCATGTTTGGGGATTTTTACCCATTCAAAATATTATCGGTCGTGCCATCTTTCGCTTTTTTCCTTTTAATAAAATAGGAGCGTTTTAATCGACTGTATCTATGTTGTGTGCAGTTGACAACTCCCCAGCCTAAAGGCGTGGGGATTCTTCCTTCACAGAAAAACGCCTTGTAAAAGCAGTGCCTTTACTTGGTCTTACTCTTTCTCCAGAAGCGGTAGCGAGATGCCCTC
>JBHJNX010000010.1:0-13274 GCA_050330335.1 Pleurocapsa sp.
ATTGAAAAACTCGTGAGCTTTCGAGATTGCAGCTACTCAAAGACCTGCTGTAGTTTGGGCAAATAGTTGATTAAAATCCAAAGTTATTACTGCGGATGCGTCGTCTTCTGGTTTGGCAATAACATCAAAAGCTTTATTTAGAGCATTAGGTTGTATTAAAGCTTGAATTACTAATTCAGCAACATCTGTTCTGGGAATGTTAGTAGGAATACCGTTGGGAGGATTGGTAAGTAAACTATCGTTTTTACCGACTATTAGCTCTCTTTTACCTCCTGGTTGGTCTAATAGTCCTCCTGCACGAATTATTGTGTAGTTGATTCCCGAATCGATTAAATACTGTTCTGCTTGACGTTTCCACAGCAAAATTTTACCATTACCCAAACTATTGAGGGGATGATTGGGATTTGTACCTCCCATAGAACCTACTAAAACTATGTGTTCAACTCCTGCTTGTTTGGCCGCATCGATTTGATTTTTTTGACCGATCCAGTCTACTTGTTCTGGCATTCCCCCTGGTTCAAACTCAAATTCTGGTTTTTGTCCAGGTTGGGGTGGTGCTTTTAGTTGAGGTATGGCACTGGTGAGGATAACTAGTTTGTCGCATCCAGCGATCGCCAATTTGAGATCGGAACTATTAGTAATATCTCCTATCATAAAACCTGCCGTCGAACCAAATTTTTCTTCAACTTTCGAGAGCGATCGCGCCAAACCAATGGGTTCAAATGTATCTGTCAAGGAGCGTGATTTTTTCATGACTAAAGCTCCGGTTCTACCTGTAGCACCTGTTACTAAAACTTTCATATTTAATTGCTGCTGGTCAATTTAATCTTTTGATCTTACTAATTTATTACTTTAAAAGTCTATCTTTCAAAGCTAACTTGCCAGGTTTCAAATAATTCCCCAGGGGAGATTTTAACAATTTTTCCTCCTGCTTGACTGAACAAACTACGCCACTCATTTAAAGGTGTTAAGAAAACTTCGACACCCAGATAAGTTTCCAAAATCGCCCAGTCTTCTGCTAGAGGACTTTCAGGAGCGATCGCATCAAAAATAAAACTACCTGTAGGTTTCAACACTCCCTTGACTTGGGCTATAACTTGTTGCCAATAATGAAGAGGATAATAACAACTCCATCCAGTAGCTATTACACCATCAAACTGGTTTTCTTCATATTGCAAGAGATGGCCGCCAGCTAATTTCACGCCGCGAAACAGTTTAGAATTGAGTTGTGGAGCGCGACTCGTTAGAATATCTCTGGCTACAGTACTTACTTCCTGTCCGTAAAAAAAAGCTTCCCATTGATACCAGGGATAGATCAAAAAACTCAAACCACAACCGATATCTAACCAAGATTGTTTTTTCTTAGGGGTTTTTAATTCCCAAAATTTGGAACTGATGCGATTTTGTAGGCTGCCAGTTTGCCACTCGTCAAAAATCTCAATCGCTTTTATCTCTGATGGTAAGGATAATTTTTCTCGACGATATTGGCGATCAAATCTTTGAGTTGTATTTTCCATGGCGATCTGCCAGTCTCCCTTCCCACCTGACCAACGGTCAGGTGGGAAGGGAGTATAAAGACCTGAATTTTGTCCTTCGGATTTACGTCGTGTCAAAATCTTTTCCTGAAAGTAATGTTTGTTTTTAATATTACTTTAATAGTTTTAGAATAGCGCGGTGGAAGAGACTCCGCCGTAAAACTATGGAGCTTCCTCTGACTTCGTCAGCTTCGTTGGCCCATAGGCGATCGCGACCTGGTTTTTCGGCCTGATAGATTGCTTCATCGGCAGTAACCAATAGCTGCCCTATAGTATATTAAAAACTGGGAACAATCGAAGTAACTCCCAAACTCAGAGCGATCATGAAATATCTGCTATTTTATAAACCTTATGGAGTTTTATCTCAGTTTACTGATAATAGCGATCGCCCGCGTCCCACTCTAAAAGATTATATTGCCATACCTGAAGTTTATCCTGTAGGTAGATTGGATTTAGACAGTGAAGGATTATTGTTACTAACAAATAATGGGCAACTACAACATCGTCTTTCAGACCCCAAATTTACTCATCCCCGTACTTATTACGTTCAGGTAGAACGGATTCCCGATATATCAGCCTTAACTAAATTGCGTAACGGCCTAACTATCAAGAATTATCGTACCCGTCGAGCAAAAGTCAGATTATTACCACATTCACCAAATTTACCTCCCCGTATTCCTCCTATTCGCTTCCGCCAAAACGTCCCTACCTGTTGGTTAGAAATGACTTTAACCGAAGGACGTAACCGTCAGGTGAGAAAAATGACGGCGGCAGTAGGATTTCCCACCTTAAGACTGGTTAGAGTGGCTTTGGGTAAAGATTCTCAATGTCAATTAACTTTAGCGGGTTTGCAACCAGGTCAATGGCGAGGACTAACTAAACAAGAAATCGGTTTGTTAACTAAATTTTAGCTGGCGATCGCTCTATAGATTTTAACGCAGTGTCGGGAGATTAAAGTCCTGAACTAAATTCAGCACACAGCCTCTGATCAATCGCGACCAATAAACCAATCGCGAAACGTCCTTTTTGTAGTACAATTCTGTTGTTGCTCAATAGCTAGGCTCTTAGATTGATTCCAAATTGCGATTGAGTTCCTCAGAAGTATGACAAGGTATTCGCCATCGATAATAAACTAAATATATACAAGGTGTCTGCTATTTCTAACACTAATTCTCACTTGACTGCTGCTGCTATTATTGCCAAACTAAACTCTGGTGAAAGCTTGGTTGCTACGGATTTAAGTCAATTAGATTTATATGCGATCGCTTTGGCTGATGCTAATTTAGAACGAGTTAATTTATCCGGTACGACTCTAACTAATGGAGATTTGAGAGGAGCAAACTTAAGTAGTGCTAATTTACAACAAGCCGATCTTAGGGGTGCAGATTTAAGTAATGCTAATTTAAGTAACGCCAATTTAAGAGCCGCATACCTGACTCGTACCGATCTGCGTAACTGCAATTTGAGTGGGGCTAATCTAGAAGATACTAAATTTACAGTGGCTATTTACAACGATAAAACTATTTTTCCCGAAGGATTTAATTATAAAACTTCTGGAGCGATCGGACCTGGTGCAATTTTAAATGGTACTTATCTCAATACAGTTAATCTGCGAGGAGTAGACCTTACAGGAGCTAGAATGATGGGTGCATATCTAAGTGGTGCAGATTTAACTGGGGCGATTTTAGATGATGTTTCTTTAAGCGGTGCAAATCTCCAAAAAGCCATACTTACAGGTGCTAGCTTGCGTAAAGCACGTTTGGTCAATGTGGAGTTAAAAGGTGCAGATCTACGAGCTACAGATCTGACTGATGCCATTTTAGATAATCTGCAAAATATTGCTGGAGCAGATTTTACCATGGCTAGAGGACTGAGCGATCGCATCCGCGATAACTTATTCAGTTTTCCTGCTCAAGATTTAACTACCTGGAATCCTTATACTCGTTGTAATACTAAAGATAGTCTGACCTTGACACTTAATTAATCAACCTTCAAAGCTCTAGGATAATTAAGGTTATGAAAATCTCAAGTAAAAATATTTAAGGGAACAATAATGCGAATTTTAATTATCGGGGGGACTCGCTTTATAGGAGTTTACCTGACTAAAATTTTGGTAGCACGAGGTCACGAAGTAGTACTATTCAACCGTGGCAATCATCCCGCACCTGTAGAAGGAGTCAGACAGATTCAAGGCGATCGCCAAGATGGTAATTTATTAACAGAAAAACTAGCAGGTGAAAGTTTTGATGCCGTCTTCGATAATAATGGCAGGGAATTACAAGATACTCAGCCTTTAGTAGAAATATTTAACGGTAAGGTCAAGCATTTTGTTTATGTCAGTTCGGCTGGTGTCTACCTCAAATCATCCCAAATGCCACACAGAGAAGGGGATGCTCTAGACCCTAACAGCCGTCATAAGGGTAAACATCATACCGAAGCTTATCTTGCTGAATCGGGCATTTCCTGGACTTCCATTCGCCCGGTTTATATCTATGGCCCTCAAAATTATAATGATTTAGAAGCCTGGTTTTTTGATCGCATCGTTAGAGATCGTCCCATTCCCATCCCAGGTAATGGAATGTATCTGACTCAATTGGGTCACGTTAAAGATTTAGCTACCGCTATGGCTAATGTTTTGGATAACCAACAAGCTATCGGTAAAATTTATAATATATCAGGCGATCGCTATGTGACTTTTAATGGTTTGGCATTGGCTTGTGCCGAAGCTGCGGGTAAATCTCCAGAAGACATTAAATTAGTTCATTATGACCCCAGTCAATTTGACTTTGGCAAGCGCAAGGCTTTCCCGATGCGCCAACAGCACTTTTTTGCCGATATTCATTTAGCCAAAAGGGAACTAAACTGGAAACCCGAATACGATTTGGTAACTGGCTTAAGAGATTCTTTCCAAAACGATTACCTAGCATCGGGAAGGGATACTCAAGACATTGATTTTTCCTTAGATGAAAAGATATTAGGGGCAATATAAATCCAACCAGAAATTAAAGTCAAAACTACCGACAACCAAAACATCACTATGGTCGGGAAATCCCATTGGGGAGATAGAGGAGCAATCAACAAAGCGATCGCCATAATTTGACTGACAGTTTTCAGTTTACCCCAAATATTTGCTCCTGAAATGCTGCTGCTGCCAGTTAAATTAGGATTGACCCGCCATCCCGCGATCGCCAATTCTCTAGTTAAAATTAAAAACACACCCCAAGCTGGCACTAACTGCAATTGAATTAAAGACAACAAAGAACCCAAAACTAGTAATTTATCCACTAGAGGGTCAAGAAATTTGCCTAATTCCGTCACTAAATCCAATTTACGAGCCAGATAACCATCTACCCAATCCGTCCCCGCAGCTACGATAAAAATTGCCACACAAAGCCAGCGATGTTCTAATGTAGGATAATTGAGCAGATAAATAATAAACGGCAATCCTAACAGGCGAGACAGAGTAATCCAAGTAGGAAGATTCATACTAATTACTAATGACTGATGACTGATGACTGATAACTGAATCAACACGCTCCCTTGCGAGCCAAAACTACCATAATGGTACGAAGAATTAAAGACAAATCGTAGATGCTAGACCACTTCTGTTGATAGTCTAAATCCAGCCGCACAATTTCTTCAAAATCAGTTACATTAGAACGTCCTCTAACCTGCCATTCTCCAGTAATTCCAGGTTTAACCATCAAACGCTGAAAATGATGTTTTTCGTATAATGCTACTTCCTCTATAGTAGGAGGACGAGTCCCCACCAAACTCATTTCACCCTTAAGAACATTCCAAAATTGAGGAAATTCATCCAAACTAGTGCGTCGTAAGAAACGACCGACACGGGTAATGCGGGGGTCATCTTCATTTTTAAAAATATGACCACAAGCCTGATTTTTGACCAAGTGTTGTTGTCGGTCTGCATTCACAATCATGGAACGAAATTTCCAAATCCGAAAGGGTCTACCATGAAGACCACAACGAATTTGACTGTAAAACACCCCGCCAGGACTATCCAGTTGCATTGCCAAAGCAATGGGTAAAGCGATCGCACTGGTAATTACCAAACCGACTAACGCTCCCACTATATCGATTAAACGCTTAGTTTTACTGCACGCCGAAAGATGAACTTTAGATTCGAGGTCGTCAGATAAATTTGATCTTGGCTTGGTGGGCAGATTAGATAAAAAGTTCATAAGCCTTTAATATATAGGTTTGTGGAGTTTTATAATTCGCTATAAAATTAAGAATTAATTTATGTAATTCTATGCAGATAAACCCAGGTATATGCACATTTTTAGGTTGACTTCACTGAATCTTTAAAGTAATGGGTGTTTATTTAAAGTTTTTGTATCTTAATATTTGTCACTAATAGGAATCGACAAATAGGCTAAAATTACTTTTTTCAAATAAGCAGGTAAACTCCGATAAATTGCCTAATTTTGCGTGGTTTCGGCGTTTTATTAATAGCTCAATTCAATTATTTAGTTTTTCTAAATGATAAAAAGGAAATATCTCGTATAATTTAAAACTTAATTTTATCTATGGAAGACCAATATAAATATTTAGACTCTCATCTAGATGAAATTGAAACTGGTTCAACCTTTGGACGACGCACTAATTTTGACTTAAAACAATTAGCTGAGTTAGTTCCTTTTATGGCTGGTTTACCTGAAGACAGTCTGAATAAAATTGCCAGTCATTTTGTGACTCTATCTCATCCAGCTAATCAGATTATTTTGTTAGAAAATGATTGGGGAGGATCGGTATATTTTATCTTGGAAGGTTGGGTTAAAATTCGTACTTATAACATGGATGGTAAAGAAGTAACCTTAAATATTATTGGTAAAGGGGAAATTTTTGGGGAAATGGCAGCGATCGATAAAATGCCGCGATCGACAGATGCTATTACTCTAACTACAACTGAAATTGGTAGAATACCAGCACAGGACTTTATTGAATTGCTCAATACCGAGCCTCTGGCAGGGATACGCCTAACTCAGTTAATGGCCAAACGCTTGCGTCAGGTTAACCGTCGATTACAATTGAGGGAAGCTAACAGTATTTCTCGTGTTGCTGATGCTATTTTGTTTTTAGTAGAGGGACAGGGCAAAGAAGGGGAAAAAGGGACGGAAATCCCCAACTTACCCCATAGGGAAATTAGTAGCTTGAGTGGATTGGCTAGGGAAACCGTTACTAGAGTCTTGACCAAGCTAGAAAAAAAAGGATTAATTCAACGAGATGCTGATTCCATGAGAATTCCCGACTTGCCAGCTTTGGAGAATACCATTTGCTAATCGATTACAATACGATTGGTATGGAAAAATACAATTTACGGCGTTGGCTTTAAGCTCTTAACTATGCTGCAAAAATTAAATAATCATTACTATGTCTATTGAAGAGGGTAAAAATCAAGTATCTCGATCTGTCTCGCCGTCAGATGAAGATATCAATTGGGTTGATGGAGATGATACTGCTGCTGTTTCATCTTCTCGACTTTCTTCAGCTAAGGTACTCAAAAAACGTATTAATTCTACTAATACGGTAGTAATGGTGGAAACGGCTTTTTTAGCTAGTGCTGGCAGTTTAATCTGGTTGATTAATTATTATTTTCCTATTGGACCATTATTAAAAATTTTTTTCCCCATTCCCATCGCTTTAATTTATCTGCGTCGGGGTAATCGCGCTGCTTGGATGGCGGCGATCGTTTCGGGATTGCTATTGCTGGTGTTGATGGGCCCGACTCGCAGTGTAGTTTATTTAATGCCCTACGGTCTGATGGGAGTACAATTAGGAGCTTGTTGGAGTCGTCGGGTAAGTTGGTTTTTTTCGATTCTTTTAGGAACTTTAATTGGTTCTTTGGGCCTGTTTTTCCGTTTTTGGTTGACTTCTATTTTAGTAGGAGAAGATGTTTGGGTATATGTAATTACTCAAATTACAGCCCTAACAGATTGGTTGTTCCTGCAATTGGGAATATTAGCCCAACCGAGCTTTATCTTAATTCAAACTCTGGCTTTGGGTTTAATTCTAGTTAATAATTTAGTTTATTTGTTTGCAGTTCATTTGGTAGCTTTGATGCTTTTAGACCGCCTCAAGAACCCTATTTCCCCCCCCCCGGAATGGGTCAGAGCCATCTTAGATTATTAAGCATAAACCACAGTAAATGTTAAATGTTAAATGATATTGGTCTATAGTCAATTGACACAAGGAGGACGTTGGATCAAACGATATCAGGGTTGTTCTCCCAGTTTTGCTTGTATTTTAGGTTTTACAGCTACAGCTTTAATTCCGGGGATTTCGGCGGCGGGTAAGACTCCCCAGGAGCGAGAGTATACGGCGATCGCTGATGCGGAATTTTTGGTACATGGAGTGCGATCGCATTATCAACATCCCTTACCATTACTTGCGGCGGGGGTTTCTCCTACTTTTATTTCTCGTGCTGTAGTGGAATCTTTAAATATACCAGTGCAAATTTTTAATGCGGGTTTACTTCATCCTCCCACAGTCAAGGCGGTTGATTTAGGTGGTATGGCTGCAAATTGCGTCTCTTCTGGTCAAGCCATGAGTTTGGAACTAGTGCGCCACTTATTTCAACAGGGACAACAATGGGGCGATAAATTGGCTCGTACCACAGACTGTCTGATTATTGGTGAATGTGTGGTAGGAGGTACGACTACAGCTTTAGCAGTACTTACAGGTTTGGGTATTGCTGCCCAAAATATGGTCAATAGCAGTCATCCCCATTGCAATCACACTCAAAAATGGTCGGTGGTTCAAACTGGTCTAAATCGGGCAAAATTATCTAGCATTTTGCCTAGAGATCCCCTAGCTGTAGTTAGTGCGGTAGGAGATCCGATGCAGATTGTCGCGGCAGGCATGGCGATCGCGGCTAGTCGTCGAACAGGGGTCATGCTAGCTGGAGGGACGCAAATGCTAGCTGTATATGCTTTAATTGAGGCAATTGTTAAGAGTTATGACTGGAAAACTTCATTAGAAAATATAGTTGTGGGTACGACTCGTTGGGTAGCAGAAGATCCTACGGGAAATACTGTTGAGTTAGCCAAAACCATTGGTGGAGTCCCCCTTTTAGCTACTGGACTTGATTTTGCCACTTCTAGATATGCTAGTTTTCGAGCCTATTCACTAGGATATGTCAAAGAAGGTGTAGGTGCTGGAGGTTGCGCGATCGCGTCTCACCTCAAACAGGGTTGGACTCCTACTCAATTGCTGAATATCATTGAAACTTTATTTGACCGCTATCGCCAGTTAAGAATGAATTCTGTAAGTTAATAGTCGTTCTTCCAAAGCAGCAATACGATTGTAAGCAGCAGTTAGTTGTGCGGTTAGGCGACGAATTTGAATATCGGGAGATAAGCTTTGTTCGCTCCCAGAATTGGCCATATTAGTGCTACTATTGTCGTCTACTAAAACATCTTTATGAGTAAGCTGATATTTGGCATCTCCAGACAGAGATGACATGGAGCGAGAAGACTCAAAGCTAGGTTGGAAATATGACTCTCTTTCCAGCTTTTCTTCTTTAGCATCACTCAACCCCTGAACTTGATGAGAGATGCGCTCGATCAAGCCGTAGAGAGAATCTACCTTATCTCTCAATTCAGTTATTTGTATTTGCAATGTATCCATATAATTCCTCTACCGAATCTTTATGTCTCTAATTATTTATGCTAAAAGCAGATTTTAAAAAAAATGCCACTATTCCTGATTCATTTAATAATTGCTTTACTCATTTTTGTAAAGCAATTGAGATTCTTAAAAATAATTAAGTTAAAAACCGAAATTATCTGGTTAAATTAGCCAAAACTAGGGCTAAAAGTATACATTAAATTTTAATAATACTGCTCAGTAGATAATACTTTAAAGATTGTCATTTTAAATCATCATGAAGCAGAATATGGGTCGTCGTTTTTTTCTTACCAGTATCTTATTTATCACCTTGGCTCAATTACTATCTGGCTGTAGTAATCATGTCGAATCCTTAAAAATTTTACTATTGGAGAATTCGATTCCAACTCAGTTAATTGGAGATTTTCGTAAAGCTATAAGTAAAGGAAATAACTTAGATTTTCAAGTTAGTCCACAATTATTTAAAATTTTAGAGCTGCTACAAACATGGCAACAGTTTCCTGACTCTATTAAAGAAACAAGTTTCCTGCGTCGAATTTTCGGGAAAAATACCAACAACAGTATTAATTTAGCTACTTTAGGGGATTCTTGGTTACAAACAGCAATCGCTCAAAAAGTAATACAACCTCTGACAGTTAACAAATTAGATAATTGGGAAAAATTACCGATTTTTTGGCAACAGTTAGTTAAACGTAATAACCAAGGCGAATTAGCTCCTGACGGACAAATTTGGGGCGCACCTTATCGTTGGGGAAGTGTGGTTATTGCCTATCGCAGTGACAAATTAGCTAAGTTGGGTTGGACTCCTACCGATTGGTCTGATTTATGGCGAGAAGAGCTTCGCCATCGCCTGTCTCTGTTGGATTCTCCGAGAGAAACTATTGGTTTAACTTTAAAAAAACTCGGATATTCTTATAATACTGCCGATTTGACCTCTGTACCCAACTTAGAAGCTCAATTATCAGCTTTACACCAACAAGCAAAGTTATATAGTAGCGATCGCTATTTACAACCCTTGATTTTGGGAGATACTTGGGTGGCTGTAGGTTGGTCTACTGATATCATACCTGTAACTGAACGTCGCTCTTATATCAAGTATGTAATTCCTAAGTCGGGAACATCTTTATGGGCAGATTTATGGGTTCAGCCCCAACTACCAGAAGCTTTAAACGATACGGTAGCAGATAATAACGATCTATCAGAGTTAATCGAACAATGGATTAGTTTTTGTTGGACTTCTAAAGCAGCACAACAAATATCGTTATTTACCAGTGGAGTTTCTCCTGTGTTTTGGAATCTCAAGCCAGAAGCATTACCTTCAAATTTGCAAGATAACACCTTTTTAACTTCCGAAGCTCTATCTGCTGAAAAAAGTGAATTCCTCTTACCCTTGGAGGCTCAAACTCAAGAACAATATAAATCTCTGTGGTTGAAAATCCGACAAGCTAATGGTTAAATGATTGCTCAAAAATTTGCTTTATCTCTTCGTTATGCTCTAATTGCCGGATTTTTTCCTTTAGTTGCTTTGGTACTTGGTGCTGATTCTATTTGGTTTGCAGAACGAGATTTTAGCGGGCAATTACTAGCTGATGGTTTGGCTGCTGTTTACTTCATTTTGTTGTTATGGGGATTGGACGGGGAAGAAAGGTTAATGGTGCTAATATTCGTGCCTTTTAGTGCGATCGCAGAATATATTTTTAGCTCTGTATTAGCGGTTTATACCTATCGTCTGTCAGTTGTACCGATTTACGTACCTTTGGGACACGCAATTCTTTTCAGCACTGGTTTAATGTTGTCCAAGTTGCCTGTGGCGATCGCCAGACAAAATCGTCTCCAACCAATTTTGCTTTCTGTGCAGGGAATTTTATTTGCTGGAACAATTCTGTTTCTACAAGATATTTTTAGTGCTGTTTTAGGAACTCTTTTTGCCCTAGTTTTATGGTGGCGGGGTTGTCGGTTGATTTATCCGATTATGGGTTTTCTCGTGCTGTATATTGAGCTTTTAGGTACCCGATTGGGATGTTGGGTTTGGCAAGAGAATGCTTTTAATTTATTTCACACCACTAATCCTCCTTTTGGTGCATTTGTGTTTTATGTGTTTGGTGATATTGCCATTCTCAAAATATCGAGTTATTTTCACCGCGAAGTTAGTGTGTAAAAAAAAGAAGTAGCCGTAGGGCTGATTTACCAATCGCTCTAACAATCAAGCATATGACGATAGAAGATGTTTTTAAACAGGTTTGGGGTTATGACAGTTTTCGCTATCCCCAAAAAGAAATCATTCATAGTTTACTCTCTCATAAAGATGCTTTGGTGGTTATGCCTACTGGAGGGGGTAAATCTATTTGTTTTCAGCTACCTGCATTACTAACAGAAGGATTAACTCTGGTAATCTCTCCTTTAGTAGCGTTGATGGAAAATCAAGTATCTCAGTTACAGCAACTTAATTTACCAGGGGGATTATTACACGGGGAATTATCTAGAAGTCAAAGAAAACAAACCCTAAGTGCGATCGCCCGTCAGGAGTTAAGATTGTTATATCTATCTCCCGAAACTTTATTGAGTCCTTCTGTATGGCAGATGATTGCTGCACCAGAGATGGAAATTGCGGGTTTGATTTTAGATGAAGCTCACTGTTTGGTGCAGTGGGGAACAACTTTTCGCCCTACATATCGCCGTTTGGGTGCAGTACGTCGTAGTTTATTACAGCATAAACCTCCAGGAACTAAAATTGCGATCGCCGCTTTTACCGCTACTGCCGATCCTCAAACTCAACGAGCGATCGCTCAAACTTTAGAATTACAACAACCCGTTACTTTTATTGTGGATCCCTATCGCTCTAATCTCAGCCTGAATATTCAAACGGTTTGGACTCCTAAAGGTAGAAAACAGCAAACTTTAAAGTTTATTCAAGCCAGAAAACAGCAATCTGGTTTGGTTTACGTTCGTTCTCGTCAAGATAGTGAAACTCTGGCTACATGGTTTACTTCTTTAAATTATAGGGCGGCGGCTTATCATGCAGGGTTGGTTACTTCTGCTAGAAGACAGATCGAAAGAGATTGGTTGACGGGTAAAATTCAGTTTGTGATCTGTACTTCGGCTTTTGGTATGGGGATCGATAAAAGCAATTGTTATTTTGTGGTTCATTTTCACCCACCAGAGTTATTAGCAGAATATATTCAAGAAGTGGGAAGAGCAGGGAGAAACGGTCAACCCGCCGATGCTTTAACTCTAATTAGTGAACCTACGGGGTGGTTAAATCCAGAAGACAGACAACGCAGTCAATTTTTTACTAACCAGTTACAGAAACAATATCGACAGGCGCAAGCCTTAGCAAGACAAATACCAGCCACGGGAAATATTGAAACAATTAGCAATAATTTTCCTCATGGCGCGATCGCTTTGGGCGTTCTTCAGAGTTTGGGTTTAATTTACTGGCAAGACCCTTTTCACTACTGTAAGCAGTCTAATTCTACCTCTTTGAGGGATTTGACTCTAACCCAACAAGTTTGGCAACGACAAATGCAGCAGTATTTACGAACTAAACAGTGTCGCTGGCAATTTTTACTCTCAGCTTTCGGCACGAGCGATCGCCCTGCTAACTTTAGATGTGGCAATTGTGATAATTGTCGTAAATTTGAATTTAAAAAATTTCACAAAGATTTAAAATAGGGGCTTGACTCGGCAATTGCGCTTATTTTAAAATTAGTTTCATAATGGGAATAGTTGCGTCTAGCGGCAAGTGTCACCACTCCCATTATGAAGTATTTTTTTTATTAAATCATAAAAAGCGATCGCTTTTCAACAAATTAGTGGTTTTTCAAAGCGATCGCGCCATGAGTTAAGATTATCTGATAAATCGAAAGTTATAAGTTTTTCGTCGTCTGTCATTTTATCTTTTCTTCTGGCTGAAGACCCTCATGTCCCGTGAGGGATGAAAGCCAGCCAGGGTTTAACGGGACGAGGCTTATAAACTATGTACGGAAACCTCAAGAGACAGCCCCTGGAGAATCTTGGTTTTGAACATACTTTTTTAACACATCTATCGTAACTCCTCCGCAGCTTGCAACGAAATATGCACCTGTCCAA
>JBHJNX010000011.1:0-17518 GCA_050330335.1 Pleurocapsa sp.
TCAAGAAAAAATCATCATTTATAATCCAAGATATAGATACAATAATCCCTGTGCCATTAGTCTGGGGTTATCATGTCTGAAATCGCGTCTAGTCCTTTTAAACCTGAAGAAATCGCTAATGAGGGTATTAAACTAGAAGAATACCAAGAGATCGTTAATCGTTTGGGTCGTCATCCCAATAAAGCCGAATTAGGAATGTTTGGGGTGATGTGGTCGGAACATTGCTGTTATAAAAATTCTCGACCTTTATTAAGTCAATTTCCCACTACAGGGGAAAGAATTTTAGTGGGACCCGGAGAAAACGCAGGGGTAGTAGATTTAGGTAATGGCTTAAGACTGGCTTTTAAAATCGAATCTCACAACCATCCTTCAGCTGTCGAACCATTTCAGGGTGCAGCTACTGGGGTCGGTGGTATTTTACGGGATATCTTTACAATGGGGGCGCGTCCTATTGCGATTTTAAATTCCCTGCGCTTTGGTAATCTAGAAGATGTCAGGACTAGACGTATTTTTCAGGGTGTAGTCGAAGGTATCTCGCACTATGGCAATTGCGTTGGCGTACCCACCGTAGCGGGGGAAGTATATTTCGATAAGGCATATACGGGTAATCCTTTAGTTAACGCGATGGCATTGGGACTAATGGAAACCGAGGAAATTGTTAAATCTGGTGCATCTGGTATTGGTAATCCTGTTCTATATGTAGGCTCTACTACGGGGCGAGATGGTATGGGAGGGGCAAGTTTTGCTTCAGCCGAATTAACCGATGATTCTATGGATGACCGTCCTGCGGTACAAGTAGGTGATCCTTTTTTAGAGAAATCTTTAATCGAAGCTTGCTTGGAGGCATTTAAAACAGGTGCAGTAGTAGCAGCACAAGATATGGGGGCGGCGGGATTAACCTGTTCTACTTCCGAAATGGCAGATAAAGGGGGGGTAGGTATTGAATTAGATTTAGATAAAATTCCCGCCAGAGAAACCGGTATGACTCCCTATGAGTATTTACTTTCTGAATCTCAAGAGAGAATGTTATTTGTGGCACAAAAGGGCAGAGAAGCAGAATTAATTGCTATTTTCCATCGTTGGGGACTTCAGGCAGTTGTAGCAGGTTCAGTTATAGAAGAACCAGTAGTGAGAATTTTATACCAGGGAGAAATAGCAGCCGAAGTTACCGCCACTGCTTTAGCCGATGACACCCCTATTTATCATCGGGAACTATTAAAAGAACCTCCTGCTTATGCCAAACAAGCTTGGGAATGGACATCAGATAGTTTACCCGCTTGCGATTATCAAGGCATTTTTGTGGGAGAAACCTATAAAACTTGGAATGATATCTTATTAAAACTCTTAGATACCCCGACTATTGCTTCTAAACGTTGGATTTATCGTCAATACGACCACCAAGTACAAAATAACACCGTTTTATTACCAGGTGGTGCAGATGCCGCCGTAATTCGGGTACGTCCCATCGATGCGAAACCAGAAGAATGTAATATTGGGGTGGCAGCTACTACTGATTGTAACCCCCGCTATGTTTATCTCAATCCCTACGAAGGGGCTAAAGCTGCCGTCGCTGAAGCTGCCCGCAATCTCAGTTGTGTGGGGGCTGAACCTTTAGCTGTTACTGATAACCTCAACTTTGGCAGTCCCGAAAAACCAGTAGGATATTGGCAATTAGCTAACGCCTGTCATGGTGTTGCCGATGCTTGTCGAGAAATGTCCACTCCTGTAACGGGGGGAAATGTCTCTCTGTATAACGAAACTCTAGATTCTCAGGGTAATCCCCAACCCATTTATCCCACACCCGTAATCGGTATGGTGGGTTTAATTCCAGATCTAACTCAAATCTGCGGACAATCCTGGCAAAAAGAGGGAGATATTATTTATTTACTGGGGGTGGGCGGATCGCGATCCGCCCCTACATTAGGCGCATCGGAATACTTGGCTGTAATTCACAATACTGTGGCAGGTCAACCACCAGTAGTAAACTTTGAATTGGAACACTCGGTACAAGCAGCTTGTCGTCACGGTATCCGTCAGGGATGGATACAATCGGCACATGATTTAGCTGAAGGGGGTTTGGCTGTAGCACTAGCTGAATGTTGTATCGGTAATCAATTAGGTGCAGAAGTTAGCATTCGAGTCTCTCAAGAACAACGTTTGGATGAAGTTCTGTTTGGAGAAGTTGCTAGTCAGATTATTGTTTCTGTAGCTCCTGGCCTAGTAGAGGTGTGGGAAAATTATCTACAATTGAATTTGCAAGATAATTGGCAAAAAATTGGTCAAGTATCTCCCAAAGATTCAAAACTGAAAATTTTAACAAACGATAATCTATCTTTAATTAATGTTAAGATGAATTCAGTTACTATTACCTGGAATCAGGCTATAGAAAATAGACTAAAAGTTTAATTCCCTGGTGGGAAATTTCAATTATATAGTGAAAAGTCTCGCACTCGATCGCACCAATTATCAAGCCATAGAACATTTAGGTAAGTCGATCTGTGCGAGATATATTTTAAATGTCTATAGCGAGTTTAAGTATTTAGTCACGCAAGTAGGAGCAAGATTTGAATTATGGTGCTAGAGCAGTCTCTCGATGATCAGCAAGATTTCTTCTGCGGCGATCGCTTAATGGATAAACCAGAAGAAGCCTGTGGAGTTTTTGGAGTTTATGCACCAGAATATGAGGTAGCAAAATTAACCTATTTTGGTCTTTATGCTCTACAGCACCGAGGTCAAGAATCGGCTGGCATTGCCACATTTCAAGGAGATACAGTACATTGCTATAAAGATATGGGCTTGGTTTCTCAAGTCTTTAGTGAAAATATTCTGGCTCAACTACCTGGTACTTTGGCTGTAGGTCATACTCGCTATTCTACTACTGGTTCTAGTTTGAAAAAAAATGCTCAACCGGCAATTGTCGATACCAGATTGGGGTCTTTGGCTCTAGCACATAATGGTAATTTAGTCAATGCAATGGAATTGCGCCAGCATTTAAGCCAGCGGGATGTTGACTTTGCTACTACTACCGATTCTGAAGCGATCGCACTGGCGATCGCCGATGAAGTAGATAGAGGTAAAGACTGGTTGCAGGGAGCAATTAGTGCTTTTGAGAGGTGTTCTGGAGCTTATAGTTTGGCTATTGCTACCCCTGTAGGATTGATGGGAGTGCGCGATCGCAATGGAATTCGTCCTCTAGTTATTGGAACTTTAGCAGGAGAAGAGGGACAACCCAATCGTTACGTTTTATCCTCAGAAACCTGCGGTTTGGATATTATTGGGGCAGAATACTTACGGGATGTCGAACCAGGAGAATTAGTCTGGATTACCGAAGAGGGACTAGTTTCCATCAATTGGGACAAAAAATCAGAAAAAAAACTGTGTATTTTTGAAATGATCTATTTTGCTCGTCCTGACAGCGTAATGCACCACGAGACTTTATACAGCTATCGGGTGCGTTTGGGAAGACAGCTAGCCAGAGAATCTTTTATTGATGCAGATTTAGTGATTGGCGTTCCCGACTCTGGAATTCCTGCCGCGATCGGCTTTTCCCGCGAATCTGGCGTTTCTTATGGTGAAGGACTGATTAAAAATCGTTATGTCGGTCGTACTTTTATTCAACCCACCCAGAGTATGCGAGAAGCTGGTATTCGCATGAAGTTAAATACTCTGAAAGATGCCTTGCAAGGTAAAAGAATTATTATTGTCGATGATTCTATCGTTCGGGGAACTACCAGTAAAAAAATTGTCAAAACCCTCAGAGATTCTGGTGCAAAAGAAGTACACATGAGAATTTCTTCGCCTCCTGTAACCCATCCCTGTTTTTATGGCATCGATACCGATAACCAAGACCAATTAATTGCAGCCACTAAATCAGTAAAAGAAATAGAAGAGCGAATTGGTGTGGATACTCTAGCCTATCTCAGTTGGGAAGGAATGCTGCAAGCTACTGGAGAAAGTACGGATGATTTTTGTTCAGCTTGTTTTACTGGCGACTATCCCGTTACCATTCCTGAAAATGTCAAGAGTTCTAAGTTAATGCTAGAACAAATTAAAGTTTAATCTTGGCTCAGAAATAAGTGCGATCGCCTGAAGTGATAGTTAGATTAGACCTATGAGCATAAGTCTATTATCTCTTGCTACTACCGATTAAATATAATAATGCCATGCGGACGGCGACACCACTAGTAACCTGCTGGGAAATTAAACTTAGTTTGGGGTCGTCCATTAGGTCTGAAGTAATTTCTACACCTCGATTGGTAGGGCCTGGATGTAATAATTTAACCTGAGGCTGACATATTTTCAGGCGATCGCGTGTAATGCCAAAGAGTTGATGGTACTCTCTCAAACTGGGAATAAAATTAGCGGTCATGCGTTCTTTTTGTAACCGCAAAGTCATGACAAAATCGGCGTTTTCTAAGGCGGGATTTAATTCCCAATGCAAAAATAATTTACCTTGATGTTCTTCTTTAGCTAAATCTAAAAACCCTTTGGGTAATAGGGTGGGAGGTGCAACTAAATGAACTTCTGCACCTGCGGCAGTCAGACTGTAAATATTAGAACGAGCTACCCTAGAATGAAGAATATCACCGACGAGCGCAATTTTTTTACCCGCCAATAATTCCAGACGAGGATTATCTCGGTCTAACACCGAAGTAATAGTAAATAAGTCTAATAAAGCTTGAGAAGGATGTTGATGCAATCCATCTCCTGCATTTAAGATGGTCACTCCAGAATTGAGTCGATCCATCTCTGTGGCGATCGCCGTAGGGACTCCTGCTTGTTGGTGGCGAATGACCATGATATCAGCACCCATTGCTAAATAGGTTTTTGCTGTATCTAAAATAGTTTCCCCTTTGGTTAGAGAAGAACTTCCAGGAGAAAAATTGAGAATATCGGCCGATAATCTTTTTGCAGCTAGTTCAAAACTACTGCGAGTCCTAGTAGAGGGTTCAAAAAACATATTAGCTACTACTTGTCCTTGTAGTGCTGGTACTTTTTTCGTTCTTCCAGAAGACAGAACTTCCCGAAAACTAGCAGCGGTCTGCAAAATAGTTTCGTATTCAGCCAGAGTAAAATCAATTAAAGATAAGATGTGTCTTCGAGTCCAAGTAGTAGTTGCCATATCTAGCAGTAATCCCCATTCGAGGACAAGTCAGTAACCAGTAATCAATGATAATATTTTTAGGAATTAAACCTAAAAATTAAAATAGAAAGAATATCAGTAGCCTAAAATACAGAAATACCCCCCCCAAGAGATTCAAAACTGGTAAGTAGCACCTAAATTTAAGTTCAATATGCTCAACGATCGCGAATATATTAAAGAAACCGAAGCTACCCGTGTCCGTGTACTCAGTGAAGCACTTCCTTATATTCAAAAATTTGCCAATCGCACAATTGTAATTAAATATGGCGGTGCAGCCATGAAAGACGGCAAATTAAAAGCGGGAGTCATTCGCGATATTGTCTTTTTGTCTTGTGTCGGCGTACGTCCCATTGTAGTGCATGGTGGAGGTCCGGAAATTAATATCTGGCTAAATAAACTGGGCATTGAGGCACAATTTAAAGATGGCTTGAGAGTAACAGATGCCGATACGATGAATGTAGTAGAAATGGTCTTAGTGGGCAGAGTCAATAAAGAATTGGTCTCTTTAATTAATCAAGCAGGAGGGTCGGCAGTAGGTCTTTGTGGCAAAGATGGCAATTTAGTCCAAGCACGTCCTGTAGATAAAGAGGGAATAGGATTTGTTGGTGAAGTTACCAGCGTCGATACAGGATTAGTGGAATCTTTAATTACTAGCGGTTATGTACCCGTAATTTCTAGTGTTGCTGCCGATGAAAACGGACAGGCTTACAATATCAATGCCGATACTTTTGCGGGAGAAATTGCCGCCTCTTTGCAAGCTGAAAAATTAATCTTACTCACTGACACTCCAGGAATTTTGGAAGACTATCAAGACCCCTCAACACTGTTAACCAAACTGGATATTCAAAAAGCCAGAGAGTTGATCGACCGGGGTATTGTATCTGGGGGTATGATTCCCAAAGTTAACTGTTGCGTGCGATCGCTCGCTCAAGGAGTCCGCGCTGCTCATATTCTAGACGGCAGGCTGTCTCATTCTTTGCTGTTAGAAATTTTAACTGATGAAGGAATTGGTTCAATGATTGTTGCTTCTGAATATCTCGACAGTTGATCGATTTGAGTATAGCGCGATCGCCGTAATTATTAAAAATTACTTATTAGCTGACTACCGCTCCCAATACCTAATCGAGATAAACTGAAATATAGTTACTTCATAAATTACAGATACAAGAAGAGATAGGATGCAAATTAAAGCAACCGATACAGCATTGTTAGAATGGACAGGAGAGCTTCTCGCCGTAGGTATATTAGAAGAAACGGAATTATCTGAAGATTTAGCCAAATTAGACGAGAAATTAGCAGGTATAATCTCAGAAATAATTGAAGAAGAAGAATTTAAAGGAAAACCTGGCAGTACTGCCCTCAGTAGGGTTGGTAGCAAAAATTCAATACGCAAAATTGCCCTGGTAGGTTTGGGTAAAGCCGAAGATTTAAAATTAGATAGCTGGCGTAATGCTGCTGCTGCGATCGCTCGCTTGGCAACGAAAGAGAAAACTCTGGGAATTAGTTTACCTATGGGTAAGGAATCCAGTAGTGCGATCTCTCAGGCAATTACCGAAGGTATTATTTTATCTCTGCATCAAGATAATCGTTTTAAATCCAAACCAGAAGAGAAAGAAACTAAATTAGAAACTGTCGATTTAATCGGTTTAAGGGGAGAACAAGAGGCGATCGCCAAAGCGGAAACCATTACTTCTGGAGTGATTTTAGCGAGAGAATTAGTTAACGCCCCCGCTAACGAAGTAACTCCCGTAACTATGGCAGAAACCGCCCAACAATTAGCTACAGATTATGGTTTGGCTATTGAAATTTGGGAAAGAGAACAATGCGAACAATTTGAACAGGGTATGGGGGCTTATCTAGGGGTGGCACAGGCTAGCGATCTGCCTCCCAAGTTTATTCACCTGACTTATAAACCAAAAGGTACTCCCAAACGTAAAGTAGCGATCGTCGGCAAGAGTCTTACTTTTGACTCAGGAGGCTTAAACCTCAAGCCTAGCGGTAGTGGCATTGAAACCATGAAAATGGATATGGGGGGCGGTGCAGCAACATTAGGGGCAGCTAAAGCGATCGCTCAATTGAAGCCAGATGTAGAAGTTCATTTTGTCTGCGCTGCTACAGAAAACATGATTAGCGGGCGGGCAATGCATCCAGGAGATATTTTAAAAGCTGCTAATGGCAAAACCATTGAAGTTAATAATACCGATGCTGAAGGCAGATTGACTCTCGCCGATGCCTTAGTATTTGCTGAAAAATTAGAAGTAGACGCGATCGTCGATTTAGCAACTTTAACTGGTGCTTGTATTATTGCTTTGGGTAATGATATTGCTGGTTTGTGGAGTACGGATAAGTCTCTCACTACCGAAATTACCACGGCTGCGGAGTTAGCAGGAGAAAAATTCTGGGAATTACCTCTGGAAGAGAAATATTTTGAAGGTTTAAAATCTCCCATTGCCGATATGAAAAATACCGGTCCTCGCCCTGGTGGTTCAATTACTGCGGCATTATTTCTCAAACAGTTTATTAAAGATACTCCTTGGGTGCATCTAGATATAGCAGGCCCAGTTTGGTCGGACAGCCCCGGCGGAATTAATAATAAGGGTGCAACTGGTTTTCCTGTCAGGACTTTAGTTAACTGGGTAACTCAAAATAACTAGTTATTAAATAATTAAATCCAGATGGCAGCCCTGCCATGCCAACTAAATGCTCTAAAGCACGTAAATTAGTACGGAATGGCAAAGCAATTGGCAAATTCAATAAGCTTGGTATCTATTCCTCCTCAACCTACTTCGTGTTCGGTTGGGGTATCCACTCAAACATTTTTAGATGAATCTAATTAGATTTACAATCAAATTTCAAAGGTAGAAAAATTTGCAATGCACTTTAGAAAAGATAGATGGTGGGAGAATGAAGTTATATATCAAATTTATCCATTAACCTTTGCCGATGGAAACGGGGATGGCATTGGAGACTTGCGAGGAATCATCCAACGTATAGATTATTTGAATGACGGTAATCCTGACAGTAAAACCTCCTTGGGCATCGATGCCATTTGGATTTCCCCGATTAATAAATCACCCATGATTGATAATGGTTACGACATCAGTAACTATTATGATATTTGTCCTACTTTTGGAACATTAGAAGACTTTGAAGAATTACTAGCACAAGCCCATCAACGCCAGATAAAAATAATCATGGATCTAGTAATTAACCATACCTCCAATCTCCATGAATGGTTCATCGAATCTAGTTCTAGTCGTGACAATGATAAAAGTGATTGGTACTTATGGCAAGACCCCCTTCCAGGTAGAAGTCTCCCTAACAATTGGCTCTCCTACTTTGGAGGCACTGGTTGGACATTTCACTCTCAGAGACAACAATACTATTACCACAGCTTTAACAAAAATCAACCTGACTTAAATTGGCAAAACCCCCAAGTTAGAGAATCAGTTTATCAAGTAATCAAATTTTGGTTAGATAAAGGGGTAGATGGTTTTCGTTTAGATGCGTCTAGTGTCTATAGCAAAGACAAATATTTTAGAGATAATCCCAACAAATTTGACTCCACAGATAAAAACGACTATCACAACCAATATCAGATTTACAACAAAGATTTACCAGAAAACCACCAAATAATCAAAGAAATCAGAGAAATTACTGATAGTTACGATAACCGATGTTTAATCGGCGAAACTTTTATCGATAGCCAACTATTTAACTCTATTCTTTTCTATGGCATTAACAATGATGAATTTCATCTTCCCCTTACCTTTGAATTTGCCTTTAGCCCTTGGTATCCTGGCTACATTCAACGAGAAATTCAAAAAAAAGAAGCCGTAACTCCCCCTGGGGCAATTCCCGCCTACTTTCTCAATAACCATGATTTACCCCGACATCTATCCCGTTGGGTTGAGTGTAGTCTGTGTAGTAATCCTCTCCAGATAGCCAAGGCAGCCGCAACAATCCTCTTAACTGTCAGGGGAACACCTTTGTTATATTACGGTGAAGAAATTGGTATGGTAAACCATCTTAATATTCCTCCCGAAAAATCTAAAGACGTAGCTATTGATGGTTATGGTGATGATAGCTTGATTACTGTGCGCGATGGCACTAGAACTCCAATGCAATGGGATGATAGCCCCCAAGCAGGATTTAGTTTTGGCAAAGATGTTGAGCCTTGGTTGCCAGTTAATGATAATTATCCCTACGTTAATGCGGAAGCACAACTTGCTGATGAAGATTCTATCTGGAACTTTTATCGTGCTTTGTTAAGAGTCAGAAAAAATAGTCTGGCTTTGTCTTCGGGAAGTTGGAAAACCCTCATTCATTTCCCCTACGAACATTTGGCCTATGTAAGGGAAAAGGAAGATGAAAAGGTTTTAGTTATCATTAACTTTTCTGAGGAAAAACCATTCACTATTGATGAAAAAATTGAACACAGTAACTGGAAAGTTTTATTGTCTAATTGTCAGGAAACTGGGAAGGTTCGAGATTTACCAGAATTACTTGAGCCTTTTGAAATTTCTATTTTGCAAAAATTATCTTAAGCTAACTCTTTTTTTCATTGATTTTGATGAATTATCTTGATCCCATACGCTCATTTTTTTGTCTTTTCTCAATAATCCACTTGTCAAAGCCCCACTATTTCGTATGTAATGGCGGCATAAAGAAACGTTAAGAGAATTAAAGTTTGTTGTCAATCCTCTTCTGTTTCAGGAGAGGTAATTATTAATTAAAAGATTACTTAATTATTTCCATATAAGTGAGAGTTTGCTGATATCCAGCTATATTCCCCATATCTAAAAAAAGTTGGGCTGCTTGTTGTAAATCTTGTAAACCTTGTTTTTTGTTACCTAACTGAGCGCGAACATATCCTCGATTGCCATAAGCTTCGGCTAAACTGGGATCGAGATCGATAGCTCGGTCATAATCGGCGATCGCTCCTTGATAATTTCCCACTTCAGTCCTTGCTTTACCTCGATTGTAGTAAGCATCGACAAAATTAGGAGCAAATTTCAAAGCTAGATCGAAATCTGTTAGTGCTTGATGGAGATTACCCTGTTGTGCCAAAACAATACCCCTTCTATTGAAGGCATCGGCATGACCGGGGTCGATTTTTAAGGCTAGATCGAATTCGGCGATCGCACTTTGATAATTCCCCAAACCGAAATGTGCCATTCCTCGATTACAATAAGCTTCAATATATTGAGGATTTAAAGTAATAACTCGGTCGAAATCGGAGATCGCCCCTTGATAATCACCCAGTTCGATTTTGGCTATACCTCGCTCGAACAAGCTGTTGGCATCCTGTTGAGGAAGAGATGCCGCTGGTTGCTCCTCAGTGGGAGAATTTGCTAGTGTCGGCTCAACTAAAACTAATACTCCTCCGAAAGTCATTGTCATTCCAAGAATGAAGCTGGTTATGTGAATTGATTTCATGACTCATAAATTCACGGAAAAAAAATTAACTCCTACCACTATTCTAGTAAGAGAAGACAAGATATAGATATTGAAGAATAATTGCTATGGAGATTGTCCAAACTAATAAATTAAAACCAGATTGGGCTGGTAACGATCTGCTTTCTCGTTTTGTTAATCTGCTCATTCAAACTAAGCCAATTTACGGACTATTGAAAAGCCAAGCACGGCAAGTACTAATTAAAACCGCAGAAAAAAACGGTATTCTCTGGCGCGAAAATTATCAAAAATTAGAACAGTCTGATGTACGGGAACTATATCAGGCGATCGCTAATCCCGATATAGTTTATCCAGACTATTATCAAGTTCCCTTTCATGCTTACGAACAAGGAAATCTCTGCTGGCAAGCTGCTTTTGAAGCTGCTCCCGCTACCTATTCTATGGCGTTGCGAGTTTGGAAACAGGAAAAGATCAGCTGGCAAGATGCCCAACAGAGATTGCGCCACAACTTTTTTCAAATATTGGAAAAATATAGTCCTGGTGAAGTTACAGATATTCTTGATTTAGGTTGTTCTGTAGGTATATCCACCCTAGCTTTACATCGTTACTATAGTGCCAGACAAACTCTACCAATTCGCACCATCGGCTTGGATTTATCTCCTTATATGCTCTCAGTCGCCAAGCTAGCAGACGAAAAACAAGAAATCGCTCAGTGGCTTCATGGTTTGGCAGAAGCTACAGGTTTACCAGATAATTCTTTGGATTTAGTAACTTTACAATTTGTCCTTCACGAACTACCTCGTCAGGCAACTACAGCCATCTTGCAAGAAGTATTACGAATTCTCAAACCAGGTGGAGTAATAGGCATTGTGGATAACAATCCTGCCTCTCCGGTCATTCAAAATCTTCCTCCTGTACTCTTTACCCTGATGAAAAGTACCGAACCTTGGAGCGATGACTACTATACTTTTAATGTAGAAGCAGCTATTAAAGAAGTTGGCTTCGATTATCAAACTACCGTAGCTAGTGACCCCCGACATCGAGCAATTATTGCCATTAAACCCCATTAAAATAGCGATCGCGCTTTGGAGCGATTTTGTTATCATGTTCGAGGATAAGCTCGATAATTATTTAACCAGAGTCCATTTTTAAAATCATGATAGTTACTACTACTGATACGATTCAAAATCGAGCGATCGCCAACTATTTAGGAATAGTCACCGCAGAAGTAGTTTATGGTACCAATGTCTTAAGAGACTTTTTTGCTGGCATCAGAGACACTATTGGAGGACGTACTGGCAGCTACGAAAGAGTTTTTGAAAAAGGACAGTTACAAGCGATCGAAGAATTAAAACAACGCGCTCAAAAATTGGGTGCTGATGCCGTAGTCGGTATCGAAGTGGATACTGGCACGATTAACGTAGACGAGCGGGGGGTTTTGTTGTTAGTTACCGCTACAGGAACTGCGGTTAAATTGAATTAAGCAACAAGATATTGAGGGGTTAATTAACAGAATTACCCAACTTAATTCCACCTCGATATCATTTATCCTAGAAATATATTTATTCTTATAACTCCATAGTTTGTAATAGTCAATTGTCTATACTTTCAACCTTTCCCGTATTAAATCTTTCAGTTCATTTACTCGATGACTATACCGCCTGGCTGGTAGAAAAAGCCGATCAGGGTATCGGTACTCATGTCGTTACTCTCAATGCTGAAATGACTATGATGGCAGAGCAAAATCCTGCTTTAGCTACAGTCATTAAAAATGCCGATTTAATTGTTCCTGATGGTGCAGGAATCATCTTACATTTGCGTCTACGGGGTGTTAAGCATTTTCGTTGTCCGGGAATTGAATTAGCAGCTTCTTTGTTGCAACAAATTGGAGAATCTCCTTGGGCGAATTCGGTTTGTTTTTATGGAGGTAAACCAGGGATCACTGACGCAGCCGCTAGAATTTGGCAGCAACGAGTTCCCAATCTGTCAATTTTGGCTCAACATGGATATTTAAATCCCGATCAAGAAACAGCTTGGAAACAAACTTTACAAATAAAACAACCCAGAATTATTTATGTGGGTTTGGGAGTACCCCGTCAAGAATTCTGGATTCAACAACACAGATATTTGTGTCCTAATTCAATTTGGATTGGTGTGGGAGGTAGTTTTGATATTTGGGCTGGTAGTAAATCCCGTGCGCCAAAGTGGTTGAGAGATAATAATTTAGAATGGTCTTATCGTCTCTATCAAGAACCCTGGCGTTGGAAAAGAATGCTATCTTTACCCCAGTTTTTAGCGCGATCGCTATCCAGCCTCAAATAATCGATAATTAAGGTAAGAATAGGTTTTCTGTAATTTCAGAACCCTGAGATTCTTCGATTAACTTACTGGGAACAAAAGGTTTAGAGGCTAATTCTCCTAATCCAACAGAATTCAGTAATTCCGACCACTTAGCAGCCACAGCGTAATTGTGTTTGCGCTCTGCTAATACTAATAAGGCATCGTGCCATAAACCTTGTTGATTATATAGTTCTGCTTGTTCAATCACATCAGCTTCAGCTAATTGTTTTTTAGTAATGGGATCGATTTGGCTCGGACGCATCCAACCTTCAACAACTAGATCTTGAGAACGTTGTTCGGCATTACAAATCATTGAAAGATACCAATGATAATCTTGTTTTTCTTGTAGTAAATTAGCTTGAACTTCAGGAGGTATTTCCACACTAACAATACCCCGACCATCAGTAGTGAGAAAAGCTTCGTATATTAATTTATCTTCTTCATTGCGCAAGACAAATTCTAAAGTTCTTTCTTGGCTGGTTTCAGAAATGTAGAAAAATAATTTTGGAGCAGTAGATGCAGTTAGAGTAACTGTGTTTTCGGGAATAATTGCCACTATATTTTGATTGTGATTGGCAACACATTGTTCTTGAGTGCCACGACTGCCACCATCTCGACGATAAGTAGGCATTCCATGATTAGTTCTAGTACCATCTTTTGTTTCTGCTTTAAGAGGAGAAACAAGGTATCCAAATGCTAAATTACTAGCAATTAATAAGCACAGAAAACAGTTAATTTTCCCCAGCATAAGTTTAACGATTAACATGGTTAGATTAAGTAGTTATTATAGTTTTTTTGATTTATTTTGATGACAATTATCAAAACAATAATTTTATATTTTATAAAAAACCAAATCTTAATTATCCCAAAATTATAACCACAATTATTGTCAATTTCAAGTAAAAGTGTTTATAAATAGTTATACTTAATTTCCCTAAAAACCCTAAATTTATTTAGATTTTAATCTCAGTAAAAATACTGAAATTATATGAATTATGCCTAGATTATCGGTTGCGTACCTCTTGAAATCAATAAAAACCCAAATATTTCTTCAAAGTTATATTTTTTCTTTATTAGTTGTCAGTATTTTAATTACTAGCTCTGTATTGGTAATTAGACGTTTAGGTGGCTTACAAATTTTAGAATTATTAGCTTACGATTGGATGGTTAATCTAAGCATTACCGAAGCAATCGATTCTAGGCTTTTAGTAGTAGAAATTACCGATAAAGATATCGAAAGACAAAACAAATGGCCTATCACCGATGCTACCATCGCACAATTATTAAAAAACTTACAGCAACATCAACCTAAAGCGATCGGCTTGGATTTGTATCGAGACATTGCTCATCCTCCAGGACATGAAGAATTAAAACAACAATTACAAGCAGATAACTTGATAGCAATTGAATTTATAGGTAGTGGTGACAATCGCATTGCTGCACCGCCAGTAGTACCTTCAGAGCGTATTGGTTTTAATGACGTAGTTGTAGATATAGATGACGTAATTCGTCGTAATTTAATGTACGCAAGGTTGGGAGAACGAGAACTATATTCGTTTTCTCTACGATTGAGTTTGAAATATCTAGAAAACCAAAACTTAGATTTTCAAGTCGAAGATGACTTTTTAAGTCTCGGAAATACGGTTTTTCCTCGCTTGCATGAAGATGCTGGGGGTTATCAAATGCAGCTATCAGAAGCTTTGGGGTGGCAGACATTAATTAATTATCGCTCTCCTCAAATTGCTCAAACAGTAACCCTAACAGAAGTACTAGAAGGAAACTTTGAATCGAGTTTAGTCAAAGACAAAATAGTAATTATTGGTGCGAGTGCGCCTAGTATCAAAGACTTATTTTATACTCCCTACCGAGGAGCGCAAACTTTGATGCCAGGAGCAATAATTCACACTCAAATGGTCAGTCAAATTTTAGCTACAGTTTTGGATGATGCTCCTTTATTTTGGTTTTGGGATTGGTGGCTAGAAAGTTTATGGATTTGGATGTGGTCGCTATTTGGAGCATCCCTGGCTTGGAAATGGAAACATCCTCTATCTATTGGTGCATTAGCAATTATCAGTTTGAGTGGATTGTGGGGTGTTAGTTATTTGGCTTACCTTCAAGTTGGTTGGATTCCCGTAATTCCCCCTATTCTTACTTTTGTTATTACTTGTAGTAGTGTATTGAGTTACAAAGTTCTGTATACAATGTTTTACGACCCTCTGACAGGATTGCCCAATCGCAATTTGTTTGCCAAAAAGCTCAAACAGCTAAAAGACAAACACAAACATCAAGAAAGTGGTGCGATCGCAATTCTCTGTCTGGATCTCGACCGCTTCAAAATTATTAATGATGGTTTGGGTTATGGCGCAGGCGATCGCTTGTTAATTTCTACCGCAGGACGTTTGAGAAATTATTTGAATATAGGAGTAAATCTAGCCAGAATAGGTGCAGATGAATTTGCGATCGCTTTAACTACTACGGAAGATACCACTGAGGCTCTGGCTATTGCTGATGAATTAGAGCGAGAATTAGCTGTACCATTTAAATTAGAGTCACAACAAATTTTTACTTCTGTCAGTATCGGTCTTGCCCTTCAACCCCTCGACGAAGATTTTCAACCATCAGAATTAATTAGGGCGGCTCATACAGCAATGTATCAAGCAAAAGCTTCTGGTAAAGCCCAACATCAAGTATTTACCAGCAAAATGCACCAACAGGCTTTAAAACAATTACAGTTAGAGACAGATTTACACGCAGCTATTCAAAATCAAGAGTTTGAAATATATTATCAACCGATCGTTAATTTAACTACTGGAGCGATCGCTGGTTTTGAGGCTTTAGTACGTTGGATTTCTCCTCACAGAGGCTTTGTTTCTCCGGGTGCTTTTATTCCTGTAGCCGAAGAAACTGGGTTGATTATTCCCATGGGTCAATGGATTTTAGAAACTGCTTGCGCTCAAATGCGTAGTTGGCAGCAAGAAATTCCCCACTGTGATTCTATAGTAATGAGCGTTAATCTTTCTAGCCGACAGTTTTCTCAACCTGACTTAGTAGAACAAATTCAACAGGGGTTAAAAGTTACGGGCTTAAAACCAGAAAATCTTAAGTTAGAGATTACCGAAAGCATGGTGATTGAAGATGTAGAAAATACAATTATTTTACTCAATCGCCTCAAAAGTTTGGGTATCAAAATAAGTATGGATGATTTTGGCACAGGATTTTCTTCTTTTAGCTATTTACATCGCTTTCCCCTTGATACCCTAAAAATAGACCGTTCTTTTGTCAGTAATATGAGTAAAGGTCAGAAAAATCAAGAAATTGTCAGTACTATTGTCATATTGGCTCATAAATTGGGCATGGACGCGATCGCCGAAGGAATTGAAACCGATGCAGAAAAACAAATACTTCAGGGTTTAAATTGTGAATACGGACAGGGTTATTTATTTGCTAAACCCTTAGCCGCAGCCGATGCTACTAAATTATTAATTAATCACAATAATTAAAAGTTTACTGCTATAGATTGAGCTTATTGAGGCAGAAAACTTTCATCTAAAATTTGTTCAAGGCTATATAAACTTTCTGGCATCTCTAAACCAGTTTTTAAACAAGCAATTTTGCTAGCTCTTTGATTAATAATTCCCCATCGGGCAATCAAATGATTTTTAAGATTAGTAGTAAGTTTGTCAAGAAGTTGATAGCGAAAAGCAGTTATTTCTGCCTGCCAATGATTAATAGATTTATGTTCTGCTTTCCAATACTGGCAATAAAATAAATGGGTCAATATATTTATTGCTAGGTTTTCAACTGCGCTTTTTTCGCCCCTGACCAAACTTTCTAATTCCTCGATTAAGTTTTCAAGATCTAACTTCTCGAAACTGCGCTCCCGTAGTAGTTGGGATTGTTCGCTCAACCAGGCATCATATTCAGTATCGATATCCGAACTATTCATTTCATTGCTCAAATTCAATTACTTATTCTGTAATTGTAACGATTGAGCAAACAAAACTTAATTAAGTATCAAATCACTAAATGTTTGCTATGCATAATGCATCAACAATAAATGGATAGCAAGTAATCGAACTAACGATTGAATTATTAAGTTTATTTAAAGTTATACTAAGAGTAATTCTCAGGCAATCGAGATTTTCAAAAACATACCACTGTAATCGATCTTTTAAATATCTCCATAATCTTTCAATCGGATTTACTTCGGGAGTATAAGGAGGTTGAAAAATAAAAATGATGTTATCAGGTATTACCAAATCTTTTTTATAATGAAAACTACCATTGTCTAGCTGAATAAAATGAAGGTCTTTACTATATTTCTCAGAAAATGAATTTAGATAACTTTGAAAACAATCACTATTCAAATGTGACCATTCTTCAAAAAAGCTTTCGCGCCTTATTGGTTCTACTAAGCCATAAAGCCAAAGATAGTCATATTTATATTGATGTACTCCAACAGGTTGTACTCCTTTGAGCGTTATTTTCTTTCTTTCTATAGTATGGAGTCCAAATCGGGATTCGTCTTGTACCCAGTATCTAATTTCTTGATATTTATCTCGTTTGTCTTGATGAAATAATAGTTCTTTTTTAATTATTTCTGGAATTTTTTTTTGA
>JBHJNX010000012.1:0-12382 GCA_050330335.1 Pleurocapsa sp.
TAATAACGCGGCTAATACCACTCCCAACATCGCCGAATGTCCCACGGTATCCCCAAATAAAGAGAGACGACGCAGAATTAAAAAGCTGCCCAAAATTCCCCCTAATATTCCCAACAGTACGCCACCTAGTACCGCCCGTTGCATAAAGGGCAAACTAAAAAGATTCAGGAAGTCGGCTAGGTTCATGGTGATGACAGGTAGGGCTTACTAAAGAACCATATATGTGCAAAAGATTTTCTGGGGTGAGAGTAGTGTTCGGCGAACCTTGGTAGAGTAAGCGACGGTTCAAACAAATTACTGAGTCGCAATACTTACTAACTAAATCTAAATCGTGGGAAACTTCCAAAATCGTCCAGTTTTGTTCTTGTTTGAGATTATTGAGTAAAGCAGCAAATTCCATTTCCCCAGTCGCATCTACCCCTGCTAAAGCTTCATCAAGAACCAAAAGACGACGGGGAACAACTAAACAATAAGCCAGTAAAACTCGTTTTAATTCCCCTCCGCTAAGAGTACCAATTTTTTGTTTTGCTTGTTTGGTTAGATGAACTTGTTCTAAAGCTTGGTAAATACTCTCTCGTTGACCTTTACTAGAGTACCACCACTGTTTGCTATTTAAGCCTAAAGCTACTAATTCTGATACTGTTAGGGGAAAAGTGCGTTCAAAGGGAAATTTTTGGGGAATATAGCCAATTTGCTGTTTTAATCGCTTTAAAAGTGTGCCAGTACCATCAAACAACTTAATTTCACCCGATCGCGCTTCAATCAAACCTAAAATAGATTTAATCAAGGTACTCTTCCCCGCACCATTAGGGCCAATAATCGCCGTATGAGTACCTGGCAATAATTCAAAAGAAACACTATCTACCGCTAGATATTCCCCCCGCATCACTGATAAATTTTTAACTGTGACAATGGCTTGGTTAACAGATAAATTGTGGTGCATTAAATTTACTAATTTGATTCAAGAGGAACGAAGAGAAATAAGAAAAACTTATTACTTATTACTTATTACCTATTACTTAGTTTTGGCACGCTCTTTCTAAAGCTTCCAAATTTTCTCCCATGGCTTGAAAATAATACTGAGGATCGGTGTCTCCTGACTCTAGAGGGTCGATCACTTCCAGTGGTATATTTAGGTCACTGGATATTTGTTGAAGGCGTTTATCTTCCATTCCTGGTTCGGTGAGTAAGGCTTTAACCTGATATTGGTTAGCTACTTGTTGCACTCGTTGGATATCTTGGGGAGTCATGCTATCTTCAGGAATTTGTACTATTGCTTCTTGTTTAAGTCCATAGCGTTGTGCTAAATAGGGGAAAGCATCGTGAAAAGTAATAAAGTTGCAACCTTGAACTGGTGCTAATCTTTGTTTGAATTCGTTATCTAGTTGTTGTAGTTGTTGAATATAAGCTTCGGCATTGCTACGATAAGCATCTGCGTTACTGGGGTAAATGGCAATCAAAGCATCTCTAATATTGGCTACCTGTTGTTGTGCTAAGACTGGATCTAACCAAACGTGGGGATTTCCTTCTTCATGATGATGTTCATGTCCGTGTTCGTGTTCATGTTCATGTTCGTGTTCATGTTCCTCGTCTATTACTGTTATCCCTTCAGTAGAATCAATTCTCTGTAACTGGGAATTAGCAGCATTGGCTACTAAACTTTCTAAAAACTCTTCCATCCCCAACCCATTTTCTACTAACACATCTGCCGTTGCTAGAAGTTGGGCATCTTTTGGGGTGGCTTGATAGTCGTGAACTTCCATACCAGGGGAAATTAGAATATCTACTTGTGCCGTATCTCCTACAACAGCTTGAGTAAATAAATGAATGGGTAAGAAAGTTGTGACAATTTTAGGAGTAGAATTATTTTGGGCGGTGGTAATGGAACTTAAAGCGATCGCGCTTAAACAAGTGAAGCTGCTAATTAAAGTGAGTTTTAAGAAATTGATTCTAGAAATTTTAAATAAATGAAAAGACATTGGATAGCTATCTATGAGTATTGGACTTTAAAATAATGATAATGATTATCATAGACTATCTAGGCAAAATCTTGGTTAAATTTATGTCAATTTTCTTAACTTCAATTCACCGATATTGCTGTATTTCCAATTAACCCCTATCTCTTCAAACGAAATAGCCAAAACTGAGTTACTTGTTCTTCGTTAAAATTATCATCACTAACTAAAATCAAGCTTTGACTTCCATCCCTTAAGCGAGGGCCTAAAGTCATTCCTTCAATATTATCTATATACATTCCCAAAGTTTGTAAATCGAACAGTAATTGTTTTTTCAGGGGTACGACTCGATTTAGTTCTCCTTTAAGAGAAGCGATATTAGAAGTATCGGTAGCGTTGCCAATAATAGTTTGAAAAATTTTTGCTCCTGCACCAGTAAAACCAAAAGTTCTTTCTAAACTGAGAAAATAAGCATCCGTATCTAAAGCCATTAGTTCGGTTAAGCCATTAGCAATAGTTTCAACAGAGGCAGGTTCGAGTAGATAGAGATGTTCTGCTACTAATACTGGTCTGCCAAAAGGATTGATCACATAATGTAAAAAACGAATTTTATCTTGGGTTTCGGCATTAATTTCTTCCCGGTCTTGTAGCAATGAAGCTTCATTAGCCGCAAACAGACGAAAGGGATCGTCTGGTAGTAAACCATTAGTAGGGATAGTTAAAGACTCAAAAGACAGGTTTTCTTGGATACCTTGGGGATTTTCCGTGTCTTCATTCCAAAGATAGTGTTGGGGAATGGGTAAGTCTAATTTTTTTTGACCTGTTTTAAGCTCAAATTCAGCAATAAAGGGTTGGATATTTTTTGTAGGATCTCCTTCACTGGTAATAAATACTGTACCTCGTGGCGACAGTGCTATTCCTTCAGGGTCTATAGTACCTGGTGGATAATTATTTCCTGTTTCATCTTGGAGGAAAGTAACTTCTTCTATCTTGAGATTATTGAGCGCAATTTTGTCATTATCCCCTTGAGGTTGAAAATCGATCTTAACAGTATAAAAACGCGCTGGCGCACGATTACTGCGGTCGTCTGATAAGATGTAGAAACGATCGCTCCTACGGTCGTAGGTAATTGCCGAAAGTCCTCCTACGGGGGTTTCTTTAAAAGTGGTTTTTGGTAATTCGTAGAGGTCGAGAAATTCTAAAGTAAGGGGCAGAAAAATTCTGTCGTTGGCGTTAACTGGTTTGGGTAGGCTACAAGCGGTTAAAGATATCAGTAAAATTAAACTAATAAACAGATGAATAACAGATTTAAGGGGTAATAAAAACAAGCGATCGCTCACAATTTTTGATAATTTATCCAATATACTACTAATTAATATAATTAATTCTCTTCGATAGCCACAATTCGATATCATGCTATTAATCTGGTTAAGTGCTGCTAAGAGTAAGCTGCAACGCCGGTAATTATCACTCTAATTCTGCTAGACCAGTAACTAAACAATTAACCATAACTGCGATCGCCCACAATGTCTAGAAACAGCGATAAGAGATTATTGAATAGTTTCGATCCCAATTCCCAAAAACCCGATCTAACTTCTGATGATCCTCTGGGTATCTTGTTGAGACAAGCTGGTTTAATTTCATCAGCACAATTAGAAATCGCTCTACAACAACAAAGCCAAAAACACAAGGGTAAAAAGTTAGGTGAAATTTTGGCCTCACAAGGATGGCTCAAATCCCAAACAGCTGATTTTTTTGTGAGAGAATTACCTAAGCTACAAACACAAAAATCCCCACAACCCATCGGTCAATATTTCAAACTAGCCGGATTATTAAATGATAAGCAAATCAATCAAATTCTCCAACAACAACGCCAAAAACCATTAAAATTTGGGGAATTAGCTGTTAATAAGGGCTGGCTTTTACGAGAAACTTTAAATTTTTTCTTAGAATATTTAGCAGGCGATCGCAAAGTAGAATTAGAGGGTGATAATCTTAATAATTCTCTAGATTGGGAAGACAGAAAAAGGCAATTTGAAACAACTTGTTTGCAATTATTACAATTAAAAAGAAAAAATAGCTTTGTTGTAAATTTAATCAACCAAATATTCATTTGGACTGGTGGAGAGCCATTTTTAACTCAAAAACTGTGTAAAATTATCGCTCAGTCTTTCATTACTGCCGGACAAGAAGCAGAACAAATTGAAAGTTTAGTCCAAACTCATATACTAGATGATTGGCAGCATAATGTGGCAGCAGAACACTTGAACGAGATCGAAAATCAAATTTTAAACAATCAACAATGCGAGCCATTTCGACTCTTAAAACTCTATCAAAAAATTCTGCAACAACAAAAAATAAACGAGGATGAACATCGAGAGCGATCGCAATTATTAAAAATTGGCTTGATCATGGAACAGCAAGGCAAATTAGTAGTAACTAATCGTATTTATCGCTCTGTTTTTAATTTAAGTTGGATAGCTCAAGAACTAGCTAATATACTCAAGCGTTCTCTGCAAGAAGCTTCTATTTTAGTAGAAAATAAACCGCTCAAAAGCCAAAAATCGGTTTTTATCGCACCACCAGTAGAACGTAAAAAACAGCGAGTTAGAAACTTATTATTAATAATTTTAATAACGGGAATTTTAATAACTTTATTTAAATTTATTGCTAGAAATTTAAAAATTAACAGTCTATTCCAACAAGGCAATCAATTACTTAATCAAAAAGCTTATACTAAAGCGATCGCCGAATACGATCACCTGTTAAATATGGATAGTAATTACTATCAAGCTTGGACTAATCGCGGTTATGCTTTAGCTGGATTACAAGACTATCATAAAATGCTGCAATCTTGTTCTACTGCCACTATAATCGAACCCAAAGCAGTATATGCTTGGAATTGCAAGGGAGAAGCTCTACACAATCTACAACGTTATCAAGAAGCTGTTGAAGCCTTTGATCGCGCTATCGATTTAAACAGTTTTGAGCCGATATTTTTGATGAATAAAAGTGAGTCTTTGCTAACATTGCAACAAAATGATCAATCTTTAGCTACTATTGCTCGCGCCATCGAAATTTTTGAAGAAATTGAAGCAGATGGCGGCCAAGAGAAAATCGCCAAAGAGTTTGCTATTGCTTTAAACTATCAAGGTAGGGCAATGCTCCGCAAACAAGACTATGAACAAGCGATCGCTTCTTATGATCGAGCTTTATCCCATACTCCTAATTATTTTCCCGCCCAAATAGGTAAAGGTATTGCTCTGACACAATTAGAGCAGTATCCCGAAGCAGGAGAAGAATTTAAGGAAATTTTAGAAAACGAACGGCTTACCCCACGCCAACAAGCAGAAACCTGGTTTTATTTAGGTCAAACTCTCTGTAAATCATCTCAATACCTAGCAGGCACAACTGCTTTTGCTACTGCTCTCAAACTTCAACCCAACTATCAAGCAGCCCAAGAGGCACGAGACAATTGCGCCAGGTATCTTAACAGTAATTAGTAATCAGAAGGAAAGCGGAAATATTACTTCTTACTTTATCTTTTAAAAGGGCCACCAAAAAGGTTTGATGTTAGTATAAATCCGACCCACAGTTCTATTGGTAGGGAGTTGAGACTGTTTAAATCCTTCGCCGAGCATATCGTATAGCACTTGAGAAGGATCAATAGATTTATTTAAACTAAACAAAATTTGACTGCTATAACTGTCACAAGCCACACCCCTTCTTTCTACGACGCAAACAGTGGGTTTTCCTTCAGTGGTATCACTAGATAGATAATTCATCTTATCGGCACTATAAAGTTTCTGTAAACTGTTGGCTGCTGCCTGGCACTTTTGTTGTGCAACTTCAGGAGAAAAATATTTAGGAATAAAATTTAAAATCTCTGTATTTTGAGAGCGATATTCATTTGATACTACTCCTAAAACTTTGGGGGTAGGACTCTTAGTATCACAAGTAATATCTATTGTAGTAACAGCTTGGCTGGGTTGAGCAAGTATAGCAGTAGTACCTAAAAACATCGCTGGTGCGATCGACCGAGTTCCCTTAGCCAAGATAGTCTTCAAAGCTCGCATTTTAGAGGTGTGTGACATTACTTAAATTGTTTTATCTCGATTTATAAGTTTTTTGTGTAGTACTACCCATAATGATAGTATGATTGGGTTCTGCTGGATGAATTATTTTATTACGAAAACTATATCATCAAAAATAAAAATTAATATTAGTTCAAAGGGATCAAATCCATACAATTATTGAGATAATCTTAATTCAATTAGTGCTTACTATTATTGCTTTTGAAATTAACAACAGCACATTTTTACAATGGCAATTACCAGAAATTTTCTACACAATGCCGCAAGCGACCAAAAAACTAATGGGGGGCTGGGCAAGAGAGAAAGAAATTTAACACTAGCGAAACTTGCTGCTTGGTGTGGTTTTTTCGTTAGCGTTACAGCCTGGCATACATTAAATTGTGGTTCTCTTCAGGCACAAATTACCAGCGATGGCACTGTAGATACCAGGATCGATACGGTAAATAATGTGACTGAAATAACTGGAGGTGCAAGAGCTAATAGTAATTTATTTCACAGTTTTGCCGAATTTTCCCTGGCTACGGGACAGACAGCTTTTTTTAATCATAGTTTAGAGATTGGTAATATTATCAGTCGGGTAACTGGGGGAAATATCTCTAATATTGACGGCTTAATTAAGGCTAATGGCAATGCAAATTTAATTTTAATTAACCCCAGTGGCATTAATTTTGGTGCTAATGCCCGATTGGATATCGGTGGTTCATTTTTAGGAACTACTGCCGAAAGTCTAATTTTTGCTGACGGAACGGTATTTAGTGCTACAGATACTCAAGTAGAACCGATGTTAACTATTAGTGTCCCCTTGGGTTTACAATTAGGACAAAATTCTGGAGCAATCAATGTATCAGGAGAAGGTCATAATTTAACTGTTGCCGATCCGCTTTTTTCACCCATCACTTTTGGCGAATCATCTGGCTTGAGAGTTAAAGCAGGTGGAACTCTAGCACTGGTAGGAAGAGACGTTACTGTTGATGGAGGGACTATCGCCGCACCGGGAGGTAGAATTGAACTAGGTAGCATCGCCGAAGGTATAGTAGACCTCGACTTTAATAATTCTAATTTAAGTTTGGGTTATGAAAATATTACTGCTGAAGAAGATATCCAGTTGCGATCGCAAGCTTTGATAGATGCTAGCGGGACGACATCAATTCCAGGCGGTACGATTCAGGTAAAGGGAAAACAACTATCTTTAAATGATGGGTCGCTATTATTGGTACAAAATCTAGCAAAAGAGGCAGCAGGAGCGATCGAGGTTAATGCTTCGGAGTCAGTGACTGTTAGCAGTACCAATGATGATGCCACAATTCGCAGCAGTCTGACTAATGAAACTGTAGGCAGTGGTGCAGGTGGCGATATTAAAATTACTACAGGTAGATTAACTGTAGATCAAGGGGCAACAATTGTCGCCAAAACTCTAGCCCCAGGCAACGCAACCGGTGGTAATATCAAGATTGATGCTACGGAGTCGGTGGAGGTAATCGGAGCTAGTAGTCTCAATCCTGGCGTTACCAGTTCCATAGTAGCAGCCAGCTTCGGAGCGGGAGACGCAGGTAATAATTCTCTTACTACAGATTTCTTAAGTGCCAGTGCTGGAGGAACTATTGCTGCAACTGCTTTTCAGACTGGTAATGGTGGCGATCTAAATATTAGTGCTAGGGAAATCGAAATTACAGGAATCGAACCTAATGTCTTTGCCCCTAGTGCTTTAACCGCTTCGACTTTAGGGGCGGGAAATGCTGGCAATTTAACTATTGATACTTCTAAGCTCACAATTCTGACGGGAGGTAGAGTAGACGCTTCTACGGCTGCGACTGGTAATGCTGGTAATATCGCGATCGCGGCTACCGATTCTATTACTATTGATGGTACTGTTCCTAATTCAGTCAATCCCAGTTTAATTATCGCTTCGGGCAATATTCTTGACCCCTCTCTCCAACAACTATTACAACTCCCCGCTACTCCCAGTGGTAATTCAGGTAACGTTAATATTACTACAAGTCAATTACAAATTACTGCCGGGGGACAATTAACCGTAAGAAATGATGGAACGGGCAATTCGGGCAACTTAGAGGTGGCAGCAGACAATATTTTTGTAACCAGTGGAGGGGGAATTACTGCCGCCAGTCAAGTCGGACGAGGAGGCAATATTAATTTACAAGTGGCTGATAACTTGTCTCTTATTGGCAGCAGTCAAATTGCTAACGATAATTTTGGCGCACAAACTGGTGGCGCGATCGCTATTGAGACGGATAGATTACAGATTAGCGACCGCTCGTTTATTACCACTACAACTTTTGCGGCTGGAGATGGAGGCAATATAGACATTCTGGCAAATAATATTGAAATTACTGGGACGGGATTTACGGAATTTCAAGAGAATTTTCAGCTTGCTGCTTTAAGCGGCACTCTGCAAGCGGGAACTCGGGGTACGGGAATTTTTATCGGTACCGCAGCAACGGGAACGGCAGGAAATTTAATTATCGATACTGAATCTCTAAATCTCAGTGAGGGGGCAATTATTTTTAGTCCCGTTTTTACCGCAGGTACGGGAGGAGATTTAAATATAACTGCTACTGACATCAATCTGAACGCTTCAGCCTTACAAATTGGTGCGGGAGTGGGGAGTTTAGAATCCGGTTCGGCAGGAGATATTAACCTAGAAACTGAACGTCTGAGAGTAAACGATGGCGGAACGGTAATTAACCTAACTTTTGGTAATGCGGCTGGTGGAGATATCAAGATAACTGCCTCTGATTTTATAGAATTAAGAGATAGTCCTCTAGAGAGTATCGTGCTGACGGGAATCTATACCAATACCAGTGTGGGTTTGGGTTCTGGCGGAGATATCAACATCAATACGGGCAACTTAACTATAGAAGATGCCGTGATTGCTAGTAATACCGGAGCATTGCTTCCCGATGGTAGTATTCTTTCCGTTGGAGGTTTGGGAGGTAATATTAACATTCAAGCCGATGAAACCATTGAAGTAGGAGGAATTCCCGCCAATCTTGCTTTTCTCAGTAGTGGTATGGGTACAACTACTTATAGCGCGTCTGCCGCAGGAGATTTAACGATATCTACGGGAAAATTAATCGTTCGCGATGGAGCAGATTTTTCCACGGCAACATTAGGAGCGGGTGAAGGGGGAAAATTAACAGTTAATGCCACTGATTCGGTAGAGTTAATCGGTACGACCACAATTGGAGGCATGAATCGCGGTGGTTTGTTAGCTACTTCTGGTAGGAGTGAATTTCCCAATTTAGAAGTTACCGGGGCTTCAGGAGATATTAAAATTAATACTTCGCAATTAACCGTGCGGGATGGAGCAAAAGTTGACGTACAGAGTCTTGGTATGGGAAATGCTGGTAATTTGGATGTTACTGCCGATTCAATTTTGCTTGCTAACAAAGGAAGTTTTTCTGCTGCTACTCAATCTGGAATTGGAGGTAATATCATTCTCAATGGCGGCAATATTGTCTGGCGGGGGGAAAGTACTACTACGGCTACTTCAGCAGGAGAGGGCAACGGGGGTAATATTATTATCGATGCCGACAATTTAGTGGCTTTAGAAAACAGTAGACTTACTGCTGATGCCGATCGCGGTAGGGGTGGTAATATTCAAATTGATACTCAAGGATTATTTATTTGCGGTGAATGTCAAATCAGTGCTAGTTCCCAACTGGGAGTAGATGGAGTAATCAATATTCAAACCATTCAACCAGAGACTCAATTAGCAGCAGTGGATTTACCCCAGCAACCAACTCAACCAGAAGAAACTGTAGCTTTAGCTTGCAGCACAAAGCGTCAGGACAATAATAGCGAGCTTACCATCATCGGACGTGGAGGATTGCCACCCCGTCCCCAAGATCCATTGAGCAGCGAATCGATGGTCAATTTTGACACCACTGTTACTCCAGCAGCAGAAACTCCTGTAGCTAGTAATAAGACTACTCAACTACCAACTCCCGCCCGTAGCTGGTATCTAGATAACCGAGGTCAAGTAGTTCTAACTGCCAACTCTGGAGAAACCGTACCCCATAATTCTGCTCTGCCTGCTGCTAATTGTCATGTTCGTTAAAACACCCCTAATCCTTAATTCTCACCCCAAGCGATCGCTCCAGTACGACGGGGATCGGCAGCAGCAGTTAAGCCAGTAGTGGGACTCCATAAGGCAGCTTGAACTCCACCAAAGTACATAGAAAGTTGGGGAAACTGACGGGTGACTAGATCGACGGCATCGAGATTTAAGCCAGTTTCAAAAGCGATCGCCTGAAGATCATTGAAAATTTCAAAATGCAATCTCGGATGGGATATTGCTCGATTGAGAGGTAAACCCAAAGTGATAAAATTAAATAAAACTTGGGCGATCGCCGTGGTAATGCGAGATGCTCCGGGAGAACCAATCGCCAGCACTGTGCCATCTTCCCGCCGACAGATAGTAGGTGCCATATTGGAAGTCAAGCGAGTACCGGGTAACAAGTGATGCAATCCTTGAGGATGTAACTCAATCTCTCCTAAAGAGTTATTCAACCATAAACCCGTACCTCCAGCCATTACCCCCGAACCATATCCAGATGAAGCAGAAATCGAACAAGCCAAACCATCACTATCTACAGCCGAAATGTGAATTGTAGAAGGAGATTTGCTTAACTGCTGCCAATCACTGTTCGCTGCCATTGCTAACAATCGGGTTGCTTCTTCGGCGATAATCTCCTCTCTTGCTCCTTCTAAATAGTTACTGCGGTATTGTAAGACTGCCTGTTGAATTTCCGCTATTTCTTTTACTGTCTTGGAATTCCAGCCATCGAGCGATCGCGCTGCTAGGGATAAAAGCATGGCTGCCAGACAAGCTCCACCCACTGCGGGAGTGGGATTAGTCGCGATCGCCCAATCTTGAAAATCGATGGTAATAGGAGAACGTTGGAGTGGCTGATAGCTGGCTAAATCTTCAGAGGTGAGCAATCCCTGGTTGGCTTGAATTTCTGCGGTAATTTTTTCTCCTAATTCTCCTCGATATAATATATCCACTCCTTCTGTAGCAATAAGTTGTAAACTTCGAGCCAGTTCGGGAAGTTTAACTCGTTCTCCTGCCTTTAAAGGAGTACCATCAGCTTTATGGATAATGGGATAACTATCACGATGCCAACCGAAAATCACTTGATGGGTATAGGCAAAATATTCTCCTGCTACTGAAGAAAGAGCAAAACCCCTCTCTACCTGTTCTCGTGCGGGAGTAACTATTTCTTTCCAGGGAAGATTACCGTATTTTTGGGCGGCTAAATCTAAACCAGCAAACATTCCAGGAGTAGCCACCGAACCATAACCTACCATCGTACTCGTGCCACCACCGTAATCAAAAAATGCTTCTTGCATGGCACTACCAAATTCGACGGAATTCAACCCCCGTCCCGGCATTTCTGCATAGGCATCAATTACTATTGGGTTTTCCTTGTTGCGCCAAATCGTAATAAAACCGCTAGCACCAGGAGCAATAATTCCTAAGTTAGTACACATGGAACTCAGGGTAGCTGCAATAGCCGCATCCACTGCATTACCACCGCGATTGGCGACAGTAGCACCGGAATCTACGACAATCCGAGCATCAGAAGCAATAATAACTTTTCGTGACATATGAAACGAATTCAGAGCGAGAATACATCAATTCTAATGCTGTCTTATAATTAAAATGTACACTTTAACGTGCAGTTAGTTTTAAGCAAAGAAAATTTTCTGGCGATCTACTCCATGTAAAACGCCCAATTCACCAATACTTTGAACAGTTTTTGCCATTTTGTCGGCAAAATGAATTACATAGGGTAAACGACTATAAGCGTAAGCACTAGCCGGATCGAGCATACTCAGGCGGTCTATTTGTTTGGCTAAGATTTCTAAAGGTGCATCGCCAAAATCTCGAACTACTTTTAGAGGACGTGCGCTTCCTCCTGCTGTTGCTTTAGAGGTTACAATACGGAATGTTTTATCATCAGCAGAAAGTATTGCTGTTCCTGGTGAAGCATCAATTAGAGATTCAGATTGATATGGTACTATCGCCATTCTTCCCGCACCACTTTTTCTAACACCTAAAAGATCCACTGCAATTTGACTTTTTAATAAATCTGCTACTATATCATCAAATTCTTCCCACTGTACGATGCCATCTCGCAGCATTAATATACGATGGGGAGGTCGATTTTCTAGTCTTTGAAATCTCGTAACAATATTAGTAACAGTACGGATAATTGCCACTGAACTTATTTTTTCTCCTGGTTGTGCTTCTGGAAGTTCCCAGCCTAAATTTTGTCCATTAGCTAAAATAGCAAAAGCACTCGTTCC
>JBHJNX010000013.1:0-6291 GCA_050330335.1 Pleurocapsa sp.
GACTACCACAAAGGTAGCCGTAGGCGACGAAGCGTCAACCCACCGAGAGAATAGATTTGAGCAATTAAGTTTATTCTAGTAGGAATCCACTTGCCTTTTAGGCAGTGGAGGATGTCAAATTGATTTAAGTATTCAAGGATTGTTGCTAGGAATATTCGGTAGCAATGTATGGATCAAAGAAGTAGCTTCAAAAGGAGGTAAGGTAAAATCATCACGAAAAGCAATTGCTGCGAAAGCTAACGGAAAAAAAGGCGGTCGTCCTTCTAAAGACTAAGTCTTGTTTAATTATTAATAGGCAATGTGATGTCTACAATTGACTTCGCGATCGCATTTACGTATAAAAAGGATTTCGGTAGGGCGATCTCCTTGATATGTATAGGATTTTGGTCAGGCGATCGCCTCATATCAAATTCAAACTGTTTTTTCTAATGCTTGGACCACAAAAGTATTCAGACTTACATTTTGCTTTTTCGCTTGAATAGTAATTTTTTGATGCAATTCAGAAGTAATACGCAAGTTGAACTGACCAGAAAATGGCTTATCTGGATCTTTTCCCTCATTTTTACAGTCTTCTAAATATTCATCAATTACAGCTTCAAAAGATTGTTTTAATTCATCTACTGTTTTGCCATCAAATGAGATTACATCTCTAGTATTGATTACTCTACCGAAGAATAGTTGATCGACTTCATCAAATTCTACTATTGCTTCATAGCCTTTATATTTCATGTTTTTACTTCCGCTTTGATTAAAAAGGTACGGACATCTCTAACTTGATATATTTTTAATTCTTTCTGTGGATGGGGGGAATGAATATTTAGAGAAATGTCATTTAAGCTAAAACGAACTCTTGAGCCATTTCCTTGAGCTACTGTTCCTCCTAAAGTCTCAATCAATGACACTACATCGTCCCAAACAATATTGCGTCGAATTGGTGTCGCAAAGATAGCATCATAAATTTTGCGCTGTTTTTTATTCATTATAATTATAGTACTATTATAAAGTACCATAATTGAATTTTGCTCGCTTTTTAAATGTAGAAGATTTGGAGAATTGCGATCGCCTTTTTAATGTGGGGAATTTTGCATAACGCGATCGCCTTGATCTGTAGAGGATTTGGAGAGTTGCGATCGCCTTTTATCCAATTGAAGGAGATTTAATTAGAATGCGAGTCGCAGCTTATGCCGCCAGATTATTATTTAAAAGAATTAGTTAAAGTTACGCAAAATATCTAGAGAGAATAGATGGTTAAGATTAGACCTGCTAAAATAACAAAAGTGTTACCAGATTCTATAGCCGAAGAGATGGGTTTTGAACCAGGTGATGCGATCGTTGCGATTAATAATACTCATCCCCGCGATTTGATCGATTATCGCTTTCTCTGTAGTGATGAGTATCTAGAATTAGAAGTATTAGATAGCAAAGGAATCACCCATCATCTTGACATCGAAAAAGACTATGACGACGATCTGGGTTTAGAATTTGAAACTGCCTTATTCGATGATTTGATTCAATGTAACAATCACTGTCCTTTTTGCTTTATCGACCAACAACCCCCTGGTAAACGGGAAAGTCTCTATTATAAAGATGATGACTATCGTTTGAGCTTTCTTTACGGTAGCTACCTCACTTTAACTAATCTGAGGGAGAAAGAATGGCACAGGATCGAACAAATGCGCCTGTCTCCTTTATATGTATCCGTACACGCTACCGAACCAGAAATTCGCACACGGTTATTAAAAAACCCCCGTGCAGGACTGATTATGTCTCAGTTTCAATGGTTTCAAGAGCGACGCTTGCAAATTCACGCTCAAGTAGTTGTCTGTCCGGGTATTAATGACGGAATACATTTAGAAAGAACCCTGTTAGATTTAGCCTCATTCCATCAGGGAGAATATCCCGCGATCGCTTCAGTTGCAGTCGTTCCTGTCGGTTTGACTCGTTTTCGCCCCCCAGAAGACGAATTAATTCCCGTCTCTCAAGAGAAAGCTGTGGAAGTAATTACCCAAGTACGAGCCATACAGCAGAAATTTAATAGCCAGTTTGGCAGTAATTTTGTCTGGTTGGCTGATGAGTGGTTTTTAATCGCCAGACAAGATTTACCAGCAGAATCTCACTATGAAGATTATCCTCAAATTGGTAATGGCGTGGGGTCAATTCGTTTGTTTCTCAAAGAGTTTCAAGCAACGGCTGCAAAAATGTTACCCAGTCGCATCGAGCTTCCCCGCCGTTTTAGTTGGGTGGTGGGTAATGCAGTAGAACTAGCTTTTCAACCCTTAGTAGAACAGTTGAATGCCGTGGAGAATCTAGAAGTTAATTTGGTCGCTTTGCATAGTGAATATTGGGGACCTGAAATTACGGTAACAGGTTTGCTGACGGGACAAGATTTATTAGTTGGTTTAGCCGCAAAAGATTTAGGAGACGGGATTTTATTACCTTCTGTGATGTTAAAACACGACGACACTAAGTTTTTAGATGATCGCACTGTGGCAGAAGTGGCGGCTCAATTAGATGTGGAAATTTTTCCCGTCAATGGGGTCAAAGAATTAATCGCTAGACTGCTGACAGTTATCACTCATCAAGTAGGGGCGATGCCGGCCCCGTAAGGTCAACAGGTCTTAGTGATTGTAAGTAGTAGTGCGATCGCCTGGATCTAGAGGATCGATTCCGCGACGTTCCACTACCACTTCTTTTTTACTTCTACCCGCTAAACCAAATAGTCCGATCAAGCCTAATAAACCTAACCAACCCCAGTTAGCTCTTTGTTCGATCTCGGCAGCCGCTTCGGCAATTTGAGCTTCAGCAGCCTCTCTAGCCTGATTGATATTTTGTTCGGCTTCGGCGGCTGTTTGTCGTACCTGTTCTTCAGCTTGATTATAGTTACGTTCAATTGTATTGCCCGTATTTTCTAAACCTTGTTCTGCTGCTGCGCCAGTATTTTCCACACTGTCACTGAGAGATCTGCCAGCATCTTGCAAATTTTGTTCGGCTTGATTTAAGTTTTGGTCTACAGTTTCTCTTTCTTGACTAAAAGCTGCTCCAGTAGGTAAAGCTAAACTAAGAGCAATCATAGTGGTTGTGGTTAATTTAGTTAAGTTCATTAAAACTCCTATTAGTATTTGCTTAAAATTTCTCGATAATATACATTGGCGATCGATAATCACATCCAAGAGGTAATTACCGATCGCGAGGTTATTTTAATTACACGGCAGGATTTAAAAATTCTTCATGTAATTGACTCAACTCGAATAAATATTGTTGGTCTAACTGAGACGCTACGCTATCCCAACTAAACTTAGACTCAACTCTTTGTCTGGCGTTTTCTCCCAACTGTTTGCGCCATGAGGTGTCAGACAAAATCTGGTCGATAGCATTAGCAAAAGCTGGTTCGTCTTGTGGTGGTGCGAATAATCCAGTAAGTTTATCGACGACAGTAAACTTTAAACCACCAACTTTAGATGCCACTACGGGAGTGCCGGCAGCCATAGCTTCAATTGCCACCAACCCAAAGGGTTCGTAATGACTGGGGACAACGCACACATCAGCCGCCGCATAATAATAAGCTAAATCTTGGTGTTCTACACGCCCGATAAACAGGGTGAGATCTTGCAGGTTTAATTCTCTGACGATACCTTCAATCCGTTCTCTTTCTTTACCGTCTTTCCCACCGGGGGTGCTACCACCAACAATAATTAACTTGAGATTTTGATGTTGTTGCACTCGACTTGCTGCAACTGCTCTAACTAGGGTTTCAATTCCCTTACGAGGATCGAATCTTCCTACGTATAAAATTACTTTTTCGTTTTGCTTAATGTTGAGTTTAGTTCTGGCTTTGGCTGAGGAAACGCTACCAAAACAAGCAATATCAGTACCGCAGGGAATCAAGGTAATATTACCTTTCTGGGAAACGTGCGATCGCATATGTTCTTGTTCTTGAGGAGAGGTAGCAATAATGGTATCTGCGGTTTCCAAACACTGTTTTTCAACTTTAAGACGAGTTTTGGCAATCATCGGAATTGCATTAACCGATCTGTATTTAACTGCACCAAGAGAATGATATGTGTGCAAATGACGTGCTAACTGACGTTTTTTGATTTCCATTCCTACCCACGCAGAAAGCCAGTAATTGGTATGAATTAGGGGATAAATTGTTCTTTGTTCGTGTTGGAATTTGAAAAAAGCATCTAAAAACTCTGGCAGATAGTCAAAAATTTCTTGTCTGGCTACAAATTCTTGTGGTCCTGCTGTAAGGCGAATAGTGCGACAGTTGGAACTGTGTTCGACGATTTTTTCTTGTTCGGCGTTGCTACGACGGGTGAACATATCTACTTGCCAACCCTGACAAGCTAATGCTTCTCCTACTTCTCGAACATAAACGTTTTGTCCGCCTGCTTCCTCTTTACCTATATCTATTGCAGGATCTCCATGAACGGAAATAAGTGCAACTTTTCCTCTGTTTTTGGATAACATGACCTTAATGATATGTAAATAATAGATATAAAATTTTCTATTGATTCTCTAAATAGATCTCCCACTGGGTATAAATCTTCAGTAGGGGAGTGTCAATAAGTTTATTAACTTACCACCAGGTGCGATCGCCATTTTCATCAGTTCTGGCTTGACGAATTACATCAGATATTTCTTCGGCATCTTTAACATGATGTAATGCTTTTTCTTCACCATTTTTGTCTTCTACTGGAAAATAGGTAGGTACTTCTACATGACCTGCTGGATCCCAGCTATCCACCGCAATTTGTTCTTTTTTTTCTGCTAAAGATTTAGAATCATCGATAATATCACCTTTGTTAACAGTATGATGTACTTGATTATTTTCTGCTTTATTATTCATAATTGTTATTTATTTTAACTAATTCCTAATATTCAGAATAGCTAATACAACCCCATCACATCTTCTGTCCAAAGATATAATCAATTCAAATTTTTTTCATAAATGATTTAAGATTGCTATAGTACTTAAAGTATCGGCAATTCTCGGTGGGTTAAAGCAACAATAGCCCTGGAGTAAATCTATCCTGAGATAGATACAAAAAAAAATTAGCTATCAGGATAGTTAAATCAACTAACCAAAAAAATTTAATGTCTATTCATGTTTGAGGCATTTTTAAAATTGTTAGAGTTAATTACTCCTTTGGTCAGATGTTTTTAAATTGTATAAATTGTTATTAATTGTTAGTGTAATCGAAAAAATTAATGAGGAGAACTCATGCTATTCAATAAGTTAAGCAACTGGTTTAAATCTTCTTTGCGTTTGGTGTTAACAGCATTTATATGTGGTTTATTATTTATATCTATTGCTTATCCCGCTAATGCAGTAACTAGCAAACCTACAGAAGGAGAAGTTAATTTAAACAGAGTTCAAGCAAAAACAGACGAAGTTTCTCGTTCTAATCCACGAGGAATTAACGAAATAACTAAAGAAGCCCAGAAAGGATTGAACGCAGTTCAAAGTGACGCAGACAAAGATAAAATGATTGCTCCCGAAGATACTGATGCTACTACTGTAAAAGAAAAAGCAGATGACTTTCTACAAAATCTTATTAATTGACAACTCGCCAGCCTAAAGGCTTGGGGATTCTTCCTTCACAGAAAAACGCCTTATAAGTAACTGCGCTTACCCTGTAAATATCTGTACCTAGAACCACATAACTAGCCGCATATTTCCTGACTGTCCGAACATTCAACGAGGCTATAGTCAGGAATTTTAATAGTTATAGCAATCCTATTTGAGTTGTGAACATTATATTAGCTATGTCAGAGAGACTCCGCCGTAAAACGACGGAGCTTCCTCTGACTTCGTCAGAAACAAATTCACCAGAAAATTTTTTGGCCGAAGTAATTAATAGAGTTAGTGATTTCACCGAAACCATTACTACAGAAGTTCAACAAGCTTTAGAAAACACTACGGTTTCTACGGGACAGACTCTCGATTGGATTGCATCGAATCCAGTTCTTAAAGCAGCAGATAATATTATTGGCTTGGACTGGCTGATGACATTTTTAGGTAAAGTAGATATGGCAAAAATACGAGCTACTGTAGAGGAAATGCGCTCACAATATCCCCAGGAAACAAAAGGGGAAATTGCTCACCGGCTGATCGTGGAAAAAGCTTGGTCTGGTGGTCGTCTGGGATTACTAACTAATATCATTCCTCCAGTTCCAGTTGAGGGTAGTACTGAAATAACAAATGTATATGATTGTCTTCTCCATTGAATTCAATCACTTTGCAATCCCATTTTGTACACAGGTCAGTTATCACGTCTCTCAGTCTAC
>JBHJNX010000014.1:0-58021 GCA_050330335.1 Pleurocapsa sp.
GCTTTAGAAACTACAATCACTTCATCGGCACATTTTACTCCTATTTTCTCCCCTAGAAGAATAATTCGACTTGACTGCTTGCCCCATTTAGCTCTTTGCCAATCTAATCCCTGACAAGTAACCATAATTTTGGCGTTGGAAAATAAATGGGGTATGTAGCTAAATAAAGCTGGGCCTAAAGCATGAAAATGAATTACGTCGTAGTCGTTTAGAGTGGCCGCGATCGCTGCGATCGCCGAATTAGTAAAGGCATCGAATCCCCTCAAAGAAATTGAAGGCAAACAGATTATCCTGACTCCTTGATAGTTAGAAACCGAAAACCAAGGTTGTTTAACATAGCTAGAACGAGCATATAAGTCTACTGTGTGACCTGCGGCTACTATTTTGGGATATAGCTCTCCACAATAATGCTCGATTCCTCCTTGATTGGCAGGTAAACCTTTAGAACCAATTACAGCAATTTTCATAATTTTGTATTTTGTTGACAAATATCTAAGCTAGGTAAAGTTTGCTTGATCGCTCTGTTAATCTTTACTAGGTCTTTGCAAGCAGGAGCGATGGGATATTTGCTGAAAAACACTCCAAGCAAAGAGTTAATTGAAGCCATTCGCTTTGTTGACAAGGGTTATTCTCAAATCGGGCCGGGACTACTGAGTAAATTAGTTTCGGCAATGCCCCAGCATCCTGGAAAAAACGGCAAACACCATGCTACTTTACCTACTCAAAATCTATCTCAGTTGATTTCTCTGCCCAAACGGTCAAGCTCCTGGAGTTATTATGGCGCGTGTTGGCTGTTGGGTAATTTAATAATTTGGGGAATCAGCATTTTGTATTTGCAGATAGCACCTACCAGATATACCAGTACCTGGAAAATTGTTCTACCTGGTGCATCGTCTTCCACATCGATTAATATCCCTGAAATCGGACAGGCTTCAAGCGATCGCAATTCTCCTTACAACAGTTTAATTGCCGATCCCAGAGAAAACTATCGACTACTAGCTCTTTCTGATGAGGCGATCGCCCTGGCGGCAGCTAGTTTACAGATGAGTGTCAAAAAATTTGGTCAGCCCAAAGTCGAAATAGTAGACAATTCTACCTTAATGAAATTTGCCATCAACGGCAGCAGTCCCGAACAAGCAAAAGCCAAAGCGATCGCCCTTAATGAGGCTCTAAAATCCAAACTAAATCGCTTGCGAGACGAGGAAGCATCCCAACCAGATGCCAATCTAAGCCAAGCCTTAAACAACGCTGAAAAGAAATTAGAAACTGCCCGCCAACAGCTTACGGATTATCAGTCTAGCTCTGGGTTGAATTCCAATTTACAGCTAACAGAATTATCGAATAACATCGAACGACTACAACTAGAAAGAGTGCAACTAGCTGCACAGCAAAAACAGTATCAAAGCCAATTTGAGGCATTGTTAAATCGATTGGGATTATCAGTAGCTCAAGCTCAAGAGGCGATTACTCTAGAATCCGACCGAGTGTTTCAGCAATATTTAGACAATTACAGTCAACTGAGCACAGAACTAGTCAATTTACAGGGAAAATTTTCTTTCTCTCATCCAAAGGTTATTGCCAAGCAACAAGACCAACAAGAAGCCTCCGCAGCATTATTAGCCAGAGCTTCAGCCCTATTGGGTCGCTCTGTAGATTTATCCAGTCTCAGCCGTCTAGGACTGGACAACAATCCACAAGTAGGTCAAAAAGCGATTTTATTAGAAAGATTAATTACTCTCAATAGTGAACGAGAAGGCTTAACGGGTAAAACCGCCGAATTAGAACGGCAAATTGCCAGTTTAGAAAACAAATTGCAAAATAGCTTTGAATCGGGAGCTAAAGTCGAAAAATTACGCAAAAATCTTCAGATCGCAGAAGCAGTATATTCCTCAATTTCGACGGAATTAGAAATCAACAAATCAAAAGCCTCAAGTATCTATCCCTCAATTTCTTTATTAACTTCCCCTGAATTGCCCGACGAGCCTAGTTCTCCCCAACCCAAATTGGTCATCTTTGGCGCAGTTTTGGCATCTTTCTTTTTAACTACAGCTTTGGTTTCCCTTAAACATCGCGATCGCCAGATGCAGGGATTTTTATCTTTAGACCATAACTTTAATTCCAATTCTCAAAGCAATCATCATCAACTTATAGCTAATTCAGTTAATTTAGATGCCAACCCCGACAAATGAATTCTTTATCTTTAAAACCTGTTAATTTACCCGAAAAACTGATTTGGTACTACATTATTAGTACTTATGTTATCTATCTATTGGGAGCGCAATATGTCTTAGCTCCTTTATTAGCAACAGTTTTAGCCGTTTATTTGCTCCACCAGTGGTGGCATCAGCCACCGACAACTCCCCTCCAAGCCAGAATTCAAATTTCTCCCTTGATGTGGTCGTGGATCGTCGGCATGATCGTCATGGAAATTGCCCTGATTGTCGGTCACGTCAACTTTAATTTGGAATTGGTTCAAATCATTAAATCTTCTCTTTATTGGTACAAACACTGGGCATTATTTGCCTTGTTTCCCCTAGCAGGGCATCTTCAAATCAGACCCCAAATAATTTATCGGGCTGTGTGTATACTTTGCGCTCAATGCCTAGTTTTAATTCTGATTAATGCCATAGCTCTAGGCTTAAATTTACCCAATCTGATTTATACTTCTCCCTTGCAAGCTTTCGGTGGCGATGCCATGTTTTATGACGTGAATTTATTTGCCGTCGAGCCTAATTATGGGGAGGGGTTGCGTCTAGAATTATTTGCCCCCTGGCCGCCAGCTTTAGGTTTGGTTGCCAATATATTTTTTTGGCTGGCGAATGAAGAACCAGATCCCAAATGGCGTTATCTAGGAATGGCTAGTGCTGTTGCTATGGCAATCCTATCTGTATCGCGCACCGCAGTCCTCTGTCTGCCAGTAGTGTGGTTTTTAACCTGGATGATTCTAAATTTTCTGCGCCCCAGAGTTCAACTGGGAACAAGTTTTACCTGTTTAGTACTGGGAATTAGCTCTACAGTAATTATCGACTGGATTGAGATTGTCAAACAGAGATTTGCCGCCTTTCGCCCCGGATCGTCAAAAGTAAGAGCGGCTTTAATTCGCATGACCTTAGAAAGATGGAGAACCGAAGGCCCGATCTGGGGCCGAGGAATTAATACTTCTAGAGGACCTGCCTCCCTCGGCTTCATGCCCATCGGAACTCACCATACTTGGTTTGGGGTTTTATTTTTGCATGGAGTAGTCGGTTTTTTGGCTTTTGCCATACCTTTTGTTTGGACTTTATTCAGTTTATGTATTAAAGCTCGAACTTCTCAAATTGCCAGAGTTGGTTTAAAAATCATGCTAGTTTTATTAGTTTTTTCTTTTTGCGACATTATCGAAACCATCGCCTATCTATTTTGGCCTGGTTTACTATTTGTGGGTATTGCTATCAGCCACAATCATACTATAGACCCAGAATCCTCTAATTCCCTTGTTCAAAACAAAATTTTAGTTGCGCGATAAATGCTCTACCCACCAGTTTTTTTTATTTAAATATCAATTTAGTTACTTGGAGTTCAGTCAATGAAAGTTTCTGTAATCTTACCTGCTTACAATGCTATGGCTTATTTACCCGAAACCATGGCAAATCTTTTAGAACAAACCTATCCCGATTTTGAAGTTGTCGTAGTTAATGATGGTAGTACCGACAACATCCTAGAATGGATAGCTAGCATTAAAGACCCTAGAATCAGATTAATTACCCAGGCTAATAAAGGTTTAGCTGGCGCGCGCAACACGGGAATTCGTCAATCAAAAGGAGAATTTATTGCTTTTTTAGATGCTGACGATTTATGGGAAAAAACTAAATTAGCCAAACAGGTCGAAGTATTGGAAAAAAATCCCCAAGTTGGCCTGGTCTATACCTGGACGCATTACATTAACGAAGCGGGAGAATATACGGGTCGAACCGTTAAATACACCTCAGAAGGGGATGTCTGGCAAGAGCTAACTCAATATAACTTGATTGAATGTGGCAGCGTGCCAATGTTGCGCCGTTCCTGTCTGGAACGAGTCGGCTTATTTGATGAAGAATTTACTCATTACAATGTGGTAGAAGATTGGAATTTATGGCTGCGAATTGCGGCAGAATATCCTTTTAAAGTCGTTCCTGAAGCTCTGACCTATTATCGACAGAGAAGCACCAGCGGCTCGAAAAATTGGGAATTAATGGCACAAGCCTATCGTTTACTATTTGAAAAAGCTTTTGCCGATGCTCCATTAGAGTTATTGCACCTCAGAAGCCGCAGCTATGGTAACGCTCATTTGGTTTTAGCTTGGAAGGTATTACAGAGTCAGGCTCGCGACTGTGAACTGGCCGACAGCTATCGCGAGCAAGCTTTACGCTATTATCCCCTATTGGTCTTTTCTAAAGAATACATCCGTTTAAGTATTGCGATCGCTTTAATGTCTCGCTTGGGTGCTAGTGGTTATCAGAAATTCTTGGGCTTATTTTGGGGCTTGCGACGCAACATTTTTAGTAAATTACCTCTTGCTCAATAAAATAAATATTTAAATTATGAAAGTAAGTATTGTAGTTGGCGGACGCTGGCACGCGATCGATCTAGCCAGAGAATTACATCAAGCGGGAGTACTGCATCGAGTTATTACTAACTATCCCAAGTTTAAAACTCGCGCCTGGGGCGTTCCCGACCATAAAGTAGTCAGTCTTCCCCTGACATTAATCCTCAACCGAGCTATACCCAAACTGGGTGGAGAACCGATGTTACGTAAGTTTCTGCCCGATATTTACAATCTTTTTGCCAGGGCAGCCGTACGGTATCTCGAAGGTAGTACTTTAGTTCACGGTTGGTCAGGAATGTCAGAACCAGCCCTACATTGGGCAAAGCGTCATCAAATTCCTTTTGTCTTAGAGCGCAGTTCGGCACACATTGCAGTTCAGGCAGAGATTTTAGATCGAGAATACAAAGATTTAAATGCACTCAATTACGAACTTGATCCCCAATTAATTGCGCGAGAATTACGAGAATACCAGCTAGCAGATCGCATCGCCGTACCCAGTTTATTTGCCCAACGAACTTTTCTGCAACAGGGATTTAAACCAGAACGATTGATTCATAATCCCTTGGGAACGAGTTTGACTACCTTTTCCCCTGGCAAGAAACAAGATAAAGTATTTCGCGTTGTCTATGCTGGCTCTTTGGGAGTACGTAAGGGAATTCACTATTTAGTTCGGGCTTTTATGGCAGCTGATCTTCCCGATAGTGAATTGATTTTGCTCGGTAAAACCACCCCAGAAACGCCAAAATTGTTAGAAGGTGCAGACGGACGAGTTAAATGCCTCGGTCATGTCCCCGAAGTCAAACTGGCTGAGTATTACCGCAACAGCAGCGTATTTGTCATGCCCAGCTTGGAAGATGGTTTCGGTATGGTCTTAGCACAAGCGATCGCCTGTGGCATCCCGATTATCAGTACCACTCACACCGGTGCAGAAGATCTCTTAACTATGGATGGCTCAAAATCCCAAGCCATGCAAGATAACATCCAAGAATATCCTGCTGGTTATATCGTACCACCCCATAATATTCAGGCGATCGCCGTACTTTTAAAAAAATTAGCAGAAAATCCAGAACTACTGCAAAGCAAACAACAAGCCGCTCTTAACTTTAACCCCGATGCTTTAAATTGGTCTGCCTACGCCCAACGAGCGATCGCTGGTTATCGAGAATTACTTGCCACCAAAGTAGCAGCTTAATTGTTGATGGTTAATTTATTAGTCATTGGTCATTGGTCATTAGTTATTAGTTATTAGTCATTGGTCATTAGTTATTAGTTTCTCGTTCCTTGCTACTTTTTGCTTTTTCCTTTTTCCTTCAAGATGAACCTATGTCTCTAGTTTCCGCGCTCGTTCCTGCTTACAACACCATGAAATATCTGCCAGAAACTTTGGCTAGTATTTTGGCACAAACCTATTCTAATTTTGAAGTAATCATTGTTAACGATGGCAGCACCGATAATATTTTAGAATGGGCAGAACAAATTACCGACTCTAGAGTTAGAGTCATTTCTCAAGTTAATCAAGGGTTAGCAGCCGCCAGAAATTCTGGGTTGAGAGAAGCTAAAGGAGAATATATTGCCTATCTTGATGGTGACGATCTCTGGCATCCGACAAAACTAGCCAAACAAGTAGAAATGTTCGAGAAAAATCCCGAAATTGGTTTGGTTTATACTTGGGTGGAAAGAATCGATGCATCTGGCAAATCTCTGGGTAAGCCTTTCAAAATCGATTTAGAAGGTAATATTTGGGAAAAACTGACCGAAAAAAATGTCATTGCTCCTAGTAGTGCCATGATTCGTCGTTCCTGCTTTGAGCTAGTTGGGAAATTCGATCCAAGTTTACAGGCATTTGGCGAAGATTGGGATATGTGGTTGAGAATTGCCGCCGCCTATCGGGTCAGAGTTATTCCAGAAACTTTATGTTCCTATCGAGAATGTCCCAGCAGTGCCTCGAAAAATTGGCAAGCAATGGCTGAAGGACTGATAAGGGTAATTGAAAGAACCTTTGCTACTGCTTCGCCACAATTAATGCCCCTGAAGCAAAAAAGTTGCGGCTTTACCTATTTGTATGTCGCCAGTCGTTCTCTACAGAGTAATCCACCTAATTATGCGATCGCATCTGGCTATCTCCAACAGGCAATTACCCACAATCCCCAACTTAAATTATCGAAAGAATACCTTCGTTTGAGCTTGACAGTTTGGTTGATGAAATGGCTGGGGCTGAATACCTACAACAAATTACGCGATCGATTTCGTTTGATACGAAGTTATTTAGTCTCTATGAGTTAACTTCCTGACAGCTTAACAAGCAAATTCAAATTTTTAATAGTAAAGGAGTAATAAGTAGAAACTAATAACTAATGACTGTACAGACAAGGCACGCCTTGTCTCTAATGACCAATAATTAATAGCTGAATAATTACTTTTAATTTTTAACTTTTGACTTTTAACAAGTGCTTAAAATAACTAAAATTGATCGAATCAAACAGATTTTTGCTGGTAGATATGTTCGCAATGTTGGCTGGTTGGGGGCGGCAGAATTATTCAATCGTATTTTTCGTTTGGGTACGACAGTAACTTTAGCCAGGGTTTTTAGTGCCGAAGAATATGGTTTGATGGCAATTATTTATACCACTATTGATTTTGCTACCGTATTTACTCTCAAACATGGAATTAGTGCCAAAATTATCCAAACAGATGAAAAAAATTTAACCGCTATTTGTAATACTTGTTATTGGCTCAATTGGCTGTTGTGCGGCTCGATTTTAATCATTCAATGTCTGTTAGCTTTTGTTATCACTGGTTTTTATGGCGATCGCCAGTTGATTTTACCTCTTTGTGTAGTCTCGTTAATCTATTTAATTTTTCCTTTTTTCTTAGTCAATTGTGCCATTATCGAACGAGAAAATCGGTTAAAAGTTACGGCAATTTGTAATGCGGCTCAATCTTTGGTTAGTAATACTCTGACAGTAATTTTTATCTTGATGGGTATGGGGATTTGGGCGATCGTTTGGGCGATGATTTTATCGAATCCTATTTGGGTATTGGTAACTTGGAAATATAGTTCTTGGCGACCTCCCAAACAAGTAACTTTTCAATATTGGCGAGAAATTACCAATTTTGGTAAAAACCTATTGGGGGTAGAAATTCTCAACAAACTAAGAATGAATTTAGATTATTTAATTGTTGGCAGATTTCTGGGAGTCGATGCCTTGGGAATGTATTTCTTTGCATTTAATGCTGGTTCCGGCATTACTAACAATGTAGTTTATGCTTTAATGTCGGCTTTGTTTCCCCATTTGTGTGCAGTAAGGCAAAACTTAACTCAACTCAAACAACAATATTATAAAAGTTTAAAATCAATTGCTTTGATTGTTGCTCCTTTAGTCATCTTGCAATCAGCTTTATCGCCTGTTTATGTACCGATAATTTTCGGTCAAAAATGGGTTGATACAGTTCCAATTTTAATTATGATCTGCTTATCAGTGATTCCTCGAACTTTTTCTTGGGCAGCTTCTATGCTCTTAAATAGTGTGGATCAAACTCATATAACTCTGCGCTTGGATTTAATTTTTACAGTTATTTTCGCCGTAGCAATTTTGGCAGCAGTTAACTTTAGTATTTATTGGGTAGCCGCAGCAGTTTTATTATCTCAGGCGATGGTTTTACCTATATTTACTTATTGGGCAAGTAAGCAAGTTTTTATACCAAATAGAAAAAAGAATGCAACAGATTGCTCGTAGGGCGAGGCACACCCCTCAGATTATTTTTATGTGTCTGAGTGCAATTAAATATGAAATAGCTTGTGCAAGGCCGGAGGGCATAGAGTAAAAACTCCATTGATGGTTTGATAAATTATTATGCCTACCTACTTATTCGCTAAAAACCAATTTCTAAAAACCAATTTTTAAAATCGTGATTCAAATTCAATCAAGCCCCTGGTTTCATCAGTAAAATTAGTTGAGCCACGCAGTACAAAATTTTTATCTAAACGATAGCGAAAACCAAATTGAGCAGGAATACTATCAACATTGAGAATTTTCAGCACTGAAAAAGAGAAATTATTAAAAATATCTACGGCAATTTCTCCTGCTAATCCTTCGATCCGACCGCGATCGCGATTTTCATCAACGAGAATTTGAGTCGGAAACAGACGCAATTGTCCAATAGGAAATAAATTATTAAATTCACTGTGGAAACTACCAAATAATGCTGAACCTGCCAAATTTGCTAAACCCAAAGTACTGGTAGCTCCACCTAAAGTGCTAACAAAACTACCACCTAACAAAGCAATAATTTCGGTTTGACTACGGGGAGGACTACTGGTCAGTTCAATTCCATTAGTAATTTGACTAGCAGGTCCTCTGACTTTGGCTTCAACGCGCACTGTTTCTAGAGTTCCAAAACCAGATGGAGCAATATCGCTAACTTCCGAAGAAGCAGGATCTGTCAGAATACCTCGGTCTGTAGTTTCTAAAGCCGAACCGATTAACAGTAAATCTAAAGTAGGATCAAGTTCATTACTACGAGTAAAACGAGCCGTATTTTCGTAATCTCGCGATAGATTTAACTGAGTGGTAAATAAATTGACTTGACCTCGTTGAAGAACAATTGTTCCTTCTGGAACAGGCAATTCAAATGTACCGTTTATCTTTAAACTTCCTGTAGCCATAAAGGTAAAAATTGGCGGTTGACTAATTTCGATATTATTTCCCAGTGTCAATTTGAGGTTTTTATATTCAGTAGCGGCTGCCAATCCATTATCGGTGTTTCTCAAATTAGAGCTAGGATCAGTCGGGGTAGCAGTGCTGTCAGCTAACAGAATTTTGCCATCAAATAAAGTTATATCTCCTGTTAGATCGGGTTCGAGTGCTGTACCTAAGATCTTTAAAGTTCCTTTGACTCCGCCATTGTACAGTCCTTTAAGATTAACTAGAATGTCATCGAAATTAATGGACAAAGGATTGGTTACCGATATATTTTTATCATCTAAAGGAACAATACCAGCAGCAGAAATTTGACCACCACCAAAATTCCCTTGAATACTGTTGACTTGAATTTGATCGAGATCGAAGGAAACATCTCCCGTAACTTCAGTTAACAAAGCATTGGGTAAAGTTCTGGCAGCAATAGTGGCATTGTTAACCACAGCAATACCTTCGGCAACTAAATCGCGAAGAGCATTAGTTTGGGAATCGAATCTACCAGTAATATCCAGGGCAATTTCTCCCTCTCCCCCTTTCCAGCTGATTTCTCCCCTAGAAAAGATATCTAAGAGGGCAAGTCCTTTATTTTTGACATTAACTTTGAGTTCAGCGCGATCGCTGTCAGGTATAGTAGCAATGAAGGGCAATTGATAGGGAATGTTTCCTGTTAAAATTAGCGGCTCGGCATCGGCAACAATTACACTACTGGCAGAAAAGTCTAAACGGGCATTCTTATAATTGAAACTGCCTTTGGTAGATTCAACGGAGGTTTGATTGAGAGAGGCATCGGCAATAGTAATTTCACCCCGCGCTTGGGGATTTTCTCTAGTTCCGGCAATGGTTGCAGAAGCATTAATTTCTCCTCCCAGGGCAATTTCTGGGGGCAAGGATAATAGCTGTTCTACTAGCTGAACGGGAATTTGGACTAATCTCAGATTTCCCGATGGGGTTTCGCCGCCAAAAGTACCAGAAAAAAAGATGGTGGGAGATAAATCCTGTTTATCTGGTGGAGAAAAAGTATCGGTGAGTTTAATACTGATGGGTACTAAAGTGAGAATGCCATCTGTAAAACTACCATTAGCAACAATTTGTTCGGCTCCTAAATTACCCCATTGCCATTGGTTTCCTGAAAATTCAAATTGAGAATTGATTCCTTCATTGAGAGAACCAAATACTCTGACTTCACCGTCAAAAGTACCTTGTAGAACTTTGAGTTCTGGAATCAGTGCCTGTTGTCTTTTTTGGGTGACAGCAGCTAACCATGCTTGAATTTCTGATAATAATTCTATTTGTTCTAGGAGTGTGGCATTTTTTAACCCTACAGATAATAGAGGGGGTTGTTTCGGTTGGGAAGCATCGTATAAAGTATCGGCATTACCATAGTTGCGATCGCTGAAAATACGGCTGAAATCCATAAGTTCAAAGATTTGCAGGGCAATTAAAACGTCTTGAATTTGTCCGTTATTTACGGAAATTCGTCCATCGAGACTAATATCATCTGGTTTTTGAATTATGCCTCCTTCTAGCTTGTAAATACTGTTTAGTTGAATGAATTTGGCATTTTGGATGGCAAAATAACCATCGGCATACTGAAAATCTCCTTCTAAGCGATCGCCTTGAATACTGCCTATTCTGGGAGACTCGACAACTAGATTTTCTCCTGAAGTAGATAGGGTATTAAGATTAAAGACAAAATCTCCTGAGAGTCGGCCACTGAGGGTTTGAACAGCAAAATTTTCGGGAATTTGGACATCTTCACTTTTGATGGCTACAGTTTTTAAAAATTCTACGGGTACATTATCGGCCGTGAGGTCTAAAATTTCTTGTCTACCTGTACCTGTAATGATCATTTGGTCACGAGCGATCGCTAAGGCTACAGGAAGAAAATTACTGTCTAATTGTAGTTCAATGCGATCTGTTAACTGTTGTCCGTCGCTTTCTGACTCTGATAATTGAAGATTTACTCCTGTTTCAGGAGCTATAGCCACGTTTCCCCACAATAAAGGCTTAAAAACTATGTCTTCTACTTGAAAATCTCTGACATTTAAATCTCCATCAATGTTCATGGCGGCAGGAATGCCACTAATGTTACCAAAAAAGTCGGCTCTGCCAGAATAATCTAAATTAATTGCCCAGTTTGGTAAGGGTACACGCAGTTTAGTAATATCGATCCATTTAGCTTCGGTAACATCAAATTCAAAATAGTCAACGGCGGCTAATTTATCGGGAATATCGCTAAAGAAAGAGGGGTCTAATTCTAGATAACCTGTTGCTTCTAACCCTTCTCCTCTGGCTTTCAAAACATCTAAACGTCTGCCATCCCAGCGTATTGCTGCCCCAAAGGGTTGTTGAAGCAGATCGATCCCCTGACTAAAAGTCAGATTACCAGTAGCAGCTACCGCCGTGGGAGTTAGATTATCTACTCTACCAGTAGCGATTAATTCTCCTCCTAATTGTCCATTGAGTTCGAGTTCATCAGAATTAGGATCGGCAAATAAACTTAAATCTACTTGTTGGGGAATTACTTTTGCCTGAAAACGACCATCGGCGATCGCTAGTTCTTCGGACTCAAATACCCCTTCAGGCAGGGTAAGACTACCATTTCCCCTAGCTTTAACGCCATCAGGGGTAATATTATCAATTGTTCCCGATAGTTTCAACCTGCCATTAACTAATCCAGCAAATTGATCAGGAGTAGCCGAACTTAATTGTTTTAACTCTAAATTAGTACCATCGGCGATCGCACTCCAGTTATCGTCAACAATTTTCAAATCACTAACTTTAACTCTACCCCCTGCTAAAATTAAATTTCCCTGACCATTAATTATGGTGGATGGTTGTTGTTCATCAGGAATGTTTCCCGTTAGTTCAAACTCACCACTGAGATTGTCGTTAAATTCAACGGGAACTTCAGGAAATAACTGGCGGAGTCGTAAATTTGTCGTATTAGCATCAGCTTGCCAACCGCCATCAGCTAATAAAATATCGGGGATAATTATTTTGCCCCCCACCGTATCTAAAGTTGCTTCTCCCGTAGCTTTAACTTGGCTGAGATTGCCAACATCAGACGTTCCCGTTACCGCAAAATTACCATCAACTCTGCCTTGAGCAATTGTGGGTGCGCTACCCTGGCCGATGGGTAAACTACCAAATTCTACCCGATTTAACCGTAATTGCGATCGCCATTGCTCATCAGCATAATTTAAATCCCTGAGATCAACCATACCTTTCCCCAAAGGAAAATTAGCCAAACCATTATTGATTTGAAAAGTTTCTGGCTTACCTATTTGAGCAAGTAATCTGGCTTGACCATCAATTCTACCGATGTTTACAGGTAATTCATTATCATAGCTACGAGCGATCGCACTTGCGGCAATTCCCCTAGCAATCACATCTACCAACAAGTTTTGATTGCCATCTAATTCTAATCTGCCATTGCCCCTAAATTCACCTCCACTATTGGGATTAGCTTGAAAATTTCTAATATATAAATCCGAACCGATTAAATCTAAATAAGCAGTAATGTTGCGAAAATCTAGCTGATCAACACGACTAGGAGTAGTAGTAGTAAGATCAAACCCGATTACTGGTTCTAATAAACTCCCTCGTACTAATACTTTGCCTTGCACCTTACCTTCTATGGGTACAGGTGGTGGTTCTAATTCTAAAGCCTCAACAATTTGATTAATGTCTACAGGTTCAACCTGGGTATCAATCTGATAATTTCCCGTCTCTGCTAAATCCAAACTACCATTAACAACCCCTGTTACTTCTCCAAAATTAGTACTAATTGCTCGTAACTCAACCTCAGAACCCTGAAAATGAAATTTTCCCTGGCTATCACTAAAAGCTTTGACTAATCCAGGAATTTGTAGACTTAGATTGTCAACACTAAGAGTACCATTTAACTCAGGTAGAGGTGCGTCAGTTAACTTAACTGCAATTGTGCCATCTATCTCTCCTGCATTTAATTCAATTGGTAAAGCCAAAAGATTGCTAACTTCTGCTGCATCTAACCGATTAGCTTCTACTGTTAAATCAATGATATCTGTCTCAGTAAAAGTTTCTCCGTTAACGGTAAATTTACCACCTTCAACTAAGGCGGCAGCAACATCAAAATTAATTGCTTCTCCGTCATTAACAATTGTAATTATCGTGCGCTTAATTTTAGCTGTCACAGGAGGATTCAGTTTTCCTGTTTCTGCTTGACGCGCTGCTAAAGTTAAAACTCCCCCTCGCAATTGGATAGTCTCTACATCAACTTTAATTCCATCGGAACTAGGCTCATCGGAACCGAAATTTGTAGGTGTCCAAACCTGAGCTTCATCCTGCTCAATATAAACATCAGGTTTAATTAAAATAATATCAATTTGTAAAATTCGTTTCCGTAGAAAATACCAGGGATTAAAATTAACCTGTACCTTTTCTGTTATCACACGATCCGGATTAATCTCGGTTGGAGGGAGTGCGCTCTGAGCAAAAGTTGCTCTGGTTAAAGATACTGTTTGTAGTTTACCTAGTTCTAAAGGACGATGTAAATATTTACTAGCTTCAGTTTCTATTAAAGGAACTAATTTACGTTGCAAAACATACCAACCATAAACCAATCCGCTACCAGTACCCCCAAGAAGTAAAATTATCAATGCCAAAAAGATTTTGCGTAACCAACCGCTCTGAGAATTGATGTTTTCGGTAATATTCGCAGATGCACGCCCATTTTCTAATTTATCCTGCGAATCACTCATGTCCTCTTTGTCACCTAAATTTTTAGCCATTTTAGGATTTTTGTTTATCTTGGGGATGCTTAGTAGATAGATTAAACTATTGTCAATACTTTCATTGTATTATTCTGACTAAAAATTAACAGAGTTCAATAAATTATTTAGTTGACCATCTAGCTAATACATCACCAATTTGACCACTGTCCGATTAATTTTTTTTAACAAAAACAAGTATAACTAATCTTTAATTGAATTTATAAAACTTGTTAATAATTGCCGTTTTAATTTTACTCTTAGTAAATCTAAGAAATTATTGAAATTATTTAGCAGATTTTGAATTTATAGACAGACAAAAGTAAGTTATTTCTTGGATTTTATTTAAAAAAGTTGGCCATGCATTACCGTTACTGCCTGTCCTTGAAGTAAAACGCGATCGCCCCCAGAATATTTGATTTTTATCGTACCACCACGACGAGAAGCTTGATAAGCTAATAATTCATCTTTTTTGAGGCGATCGCGCCAAACAGGAGCTAAACAACAGTGTGCTGCACCAGTAACTGGGTCTTCATCAATTCCCAATCCAGGGGCAAAAAAACGGGATACGAAATCATATTCTGTATCAAAATTTGCTACACTAGTGACAATAATGTTATTAGTTGCTAAAGTTTTTAGTAATGAAAAATTGGGTTGTAAATTAGTAACAATATCTGCCGAATCAACTTCTACTAAATAACCCAAAGAATTAATTAAGGTTGTTTTCACAGGTACTCCTAAAACTGTTATTAATTTAGCAGGAGTTTCAGTAGGCTGAGAAAGATTGACAGGAAAATCTAATTCAATCCAACCATCTTGAAAACTGGCAGTTAATAAACCACTTTGAGTTTGAAAAGCAATCGAGCGATCGCGACCGACATATCCTTCAGTCCATAACACGTGTGCGCTAGCTAGGGTGGCATGACCGCACAAAGGTACTTCAGTAGTAGGGGTAAACCAGCGAAGCTGATAGGCATCTGGTTGTTCAATGACAAAAGCCGTCTCCGAAAGATTCATTTCCCTGGCTACTAATTGCATCCACTCATCACTTTGAGGCGATTCTAAAATACAAACTGCTGCGGGGTTACCTCGAAAAACTTGATTAGTGAAAGCATCGACATGAATAATTGTTTGTTTCATAAATACTTGTTCCACAAATATCTTAAATTAATACAATGGTTATTAGCCCGACAAAAATTTTTCTTAAATTAAGTTATGAAATCCAATAATACTTCTGGTTTATTTTCTCTTTTAGGACTAAGCCTTGCTACCAGCCCGTTTATTTTGACCATCTTAGCAGCCCATTTACTTTCAGAATTGATGGCAGAATTAGGCAAGGTTAGCGAAGAATTGTTTCGTCCAGACAGATTACCTGTACTCAACTTCTCTGATTTTGAGGAGAAATCAGGAATAAATTGATTAAATTTGTGTTGTAGTCGAGATCATTAATTAAATAAAATCACCATTCAAAAACCTTAAAAGCTTTTCAATTAAAAACTTTTGACTTCTTACGTGACTTAAATATGGCGAGGTTTCCTCGCCATCCCCACCCGCTTTTAAATGCGTGACTTTTAACTTCCGCGTAGCGGTACTAGGTACTTCTCTTCGTTTTTTTAGCAAATCTATAAATATTAGTGCAATCTTTGTATAAGAGGTCTCTAAATATATTAATCTTAAGGATTATTATCTAAATATTTTTGAGCCAAAGTGCGATCGCGCTGATCGCCAAGTTGAACAATTGACGTTGGGGTTTAATTTTGAACATCAATTGTTCAAGAACTCGGTTCTACTGCCTTTTGGGCAATCTAGAGGGAAAATTCATAATTTACCTGTCATCGGGTATACCAAAATCTATGTATTCACCAATGCGGCTCAATTATCTGAAGTCAGAGGGCAGTTGAAACGCCATAGTTACAGTTTAAATTATAGTCAAGCAGAGGTTTATATGAGTCCTGTTCTCCAATCTTCCCAAATAGAAGTTAATATAGCGTCTCCTTCTCATTTGCTGCTACATCAGCGACAGATACTAGTAGAAAACTTATGGGAGTCTGTACTGCGTTCGGAGTGCGGACAACAGATGGTAGATTTACTCAATGAGATGCGCTCTCTTTCTTCTCCTGAAGGACAGGTAACGGATTTACCCCAATCTTCCGTACCTCAATTAATTGAAAAACTACCATTAGAAGATGCCATTCAGGCGGCTCGTGCTTTTGCACTCTATTTTCAACTGAACAACATTATCGAACAACATTACGAACGGAGAGAACAACAAGTTTCTGGAAGAGTTAGCTATCAACCAGTAGAAGAGCGAGCTAATGGTAACGGCAAATTAAAGATAGAAGACTCTACCGCTTTAGTGCCTGGAGCAAATCGATTAGAAGATAGTTGGATTGAACAAGATAATAACATTGCAACCAAAGCAAAAACTTTTAATTGGCTATTTCCTCATCTGCAAAAAATTAATATGCCACCGATGATGTTACAACGACTGTTAGAACAGTTGGATATCAGGTTGGTATTTACAGCACACCCTACAGAAATTGTGCGCCAGACAATTCGTAAAAAACAAAGACGCATTTCAGGAATTTTACAAAAACTCGATACTGCTGAAGAAGCAATGCGAGATATGGGTTTAAATGATTCTTGGGAAGTAATCGAAGCCACTGGTCAACTAACGGAAGAAATTCGTCTCTGGTGGCGTACTGACGAACTGCATCAATTTAAACCAAAAGTTATCAATGAAGTAGATTATGCCCTGCATTATTTCCAAGAAGTTTTGTTTGATGTTATTCCTCAATTGGCAAATCGTCTCAAACAGTCTTTAGCTCTCTCTTTTCCTCAGTTGAAACCTCCTAGCCATAATTTCTGTTACTTTGGCTCATGGGTGGGGGCAGATCGCGACGGGAATCCCTTTGTAACACCCAAGGTGACTTGGGAAACAGCTTGCTATCAAAGAAGTATTGTTTTAGATAAATATCTCAAATCTATTGAGCAACTCAGAGAATTATTGAGTCTATCATTACACTGGAGTGATGTCTTACCAGATTTATTAGATTCTTTAGAACAAGACAGACAACAGATGCCAGCGATTTACGACGAATTAGCTATGCGCTATCGTCAAGAGCCTTATCGTCTCAAAATGGCATATATCGCCCAAAGGCTGAAAAATACTGGCGATCGCAATCAAGTTCTATCCCAAAGTCCAGGGAAGCAAGCGATCGCCGAACTAAAAATCGATAATATTTATACTTCGAGTAAAGAATTTTTAGCCGAGTTGAAGTTAATTCAAGGTAGTTTGGGTGCTACCAGTTTAAATTGTCGTGAATTAGATAATTTAATCTGTCAGGTAGAAATTTATGGCTTCAGGCTAGTTGAATTAGATTTTCGTCAAGATTCTTCCCGTCACTCCGACGCGATCGCCGAAATTACTGAATATTTAGGTATCTTACCCAAATCTTACAATGAGCTTTCAGAGACAGAAAAAACCGCCTGGTTAATTCAGGAATTGCAAACACGCCGGCCCATTGTTCCTGCGGAGATGCCTTTTTCTGAAACTACTTGTGAAACGGTAGAAACCTTCAGAATGTTGCGTCAACTACAACAAGAATTTGGGGTAGAAATCTGTCAGACATACATCATCAGCATGACTAACTTTGTCAGCGATGTTTTAGAAGTCATGTTATTGGCACAAGAAGCAGGATTATACGACCCTTCTACAGGTAGAGCAGCAGTCAGAATCGTGCCTCTGTTTGAAACTGTAGAAGATTTAAAACGCGCTCCTGCGGTAATGACTGAGTTATTTGAATTACCCCTCTATCGCGCCGCATTAGCTGGTGGTTATCAACAGTTATGTACGGACAAAGCCGTTCCAAGCAATCAAGATTTGGAATTGCCCTTGTTAAGTCCCGCTAACCTACAAGAAATTATGCTCGGTTATTCCGACAGTAATAAAGATTCGGGATTTTTAAGTAGTAATTGGGAAATACATAAAGCCCAAAAAGCCTTACAAGAAGTAGCCAGTAAATTTGGTGTTTCTTTGCGGATTTTTCACGGTCGCGGTGGTTCAGTAGGACGGGGCGGTGGTCCTGCTTATGCGGCGATTTTAGCTCAACCTACAGATACGATTAAAGGCAGGATCAAAATTACCGAACAAGGAGAAGTATTAGCCTCTAAATATTCCTTACCCGAACTAGCCCTGTATAACCTAGAAACTATTACCACAGCCGTAATTCAATCTAGTTTATTAGGTAGTGGTTTTGATCGCGTTCAACCCTGGCAAGAAATTATGGAAGAATTAGCTACGCGATCGCGTGCCGTATATCGGGCTTTAATTTACGAAGAACCAGATTTTGTCGATTTCTTCCATGCAGTGACACCTATTGACGTAATTAGTCAGTTACAAATAGGTTCGCGTCCTGCCAAACGTCCCGGTAAAGCTGCTGGAGAGAAAAAGAAAAAGGACATGAGCGGTTTGAGAGCTATTCCTTGGGTATTTAGTTGGACTCAAAGTCGCTTTCTCTTGCCAGCTTGGTATGGTGTCGGTTCAGGTATTCAAGAATTTCTCCACCAAGAACCAGAAAAAAACCTCAATCTGTTGCGCTATTTTTACTTTAAATGGCCCTTTTTTAGAATGGTGATTTCCAAAGTAGAAATGACTCTAGCAAAAGTAGATTTACAAATTGCTCAACACTATGTCAGCGAACTATCAGAACCTCAAGACCGAGAAAGATTTCAGAAATTACTCGAACAAATAATTCAAGAATATCATCTAACTAAAAACCTGATTTTGACCATTAGCGGTCATCAAAAATTGCTCGACGGCGATCTCGAATTACAGCGATCTGTACAGTTACGCAACCGTACGATAGTACCTCTAGGATTTTTGCAAGTAGCATTGATCAAACGCTTACGCCAACAGGATAAAACTAATGCTGTTCATTTTCGCTTTAGCAAAGAAGAATTGTTACGCGGTGCAATGTTAACCATCAATGGTATTGCGGCAGGAATGCGTAATACGGGCTAATGTAGACGGGATAGAGGACATTGAACACATTAGTAATAACTGCTCGCCAATGACCGTTTACTATCAAACTCGCGCTATTCTAGTTATAGTTTTCAGGAGGTGAAAAAATTACTGTGTACAGGGGATGCAATTGGTGAAGTGCCAGTCAACTGGCCTATTCGGCAGGAAGCTTCGCTGCCAAGAGGACAGACACATCTGAGCCTTTAGTTTGGCTTAAAGAAACTTCCCCTGAGTCCCTCGTCAAACAAACGTATCTAAATTGTGAATATCAATAATGTCAATCATTGGATTACACTAAAAACTACTCAAGCTCGCTGGGAGGCTGAATTAATGCAGCAAATACTATCAGCACACAATATCCCCTGTCGGGTAATTGATGTGGGTATGGGTATTTATTGTGGACAGGGAAGTCAAGCAGCAGTACAGGTGAAAACAAAAGACCAGTGGACAGCTTTGCTATTATTAAGTCCTCCTGAAGATAGTTAATAAATAATTTAAATATAAAAATATAGGATATGTCTCTCATTGATTGGTTTGCCAACCTTAGAAAAACCGAACCTCCCATTCAAAAACAACAAGAACGAGAAATTGCTGATGGTTTGTGGACAAAATGTAGTGTTTGTGGGACAGTGGCATATGCAAAAGATTTACAAGCAAATCAAATGGTATGCCCTGAGTGTAATCATCACGAACGAGTAGAAAGCGACGAACGTATCAAACAGTTAATTGATCCTAAAACTTGGCAGCCTTTAGGAGAAGAAATAGTTCCCACAGATCCCTTGAAATTTCGCGATCGCAAAGAATATCGCCTGAGACTTCAAGATTATCAAGCGAAAACTGGTCTGACTGATGCAGTTAAAACAGGAACTGGTTTGATTGATGGTTTGCCTATTGCCCTGGGGGTTATGGATTTTCGTTTTATGGGGGGCAGTATGGGTTCGGTGGTAGGTGAAAAACTCTGCCGTTTAATCGAACAGGCTACTGCTGAAAGATTTCCTGTAGTGATTGTTTGCGCCTCTGGCGGTGCGAGAATGCAGGAAGGAATGTTGAGTTTGATGCAGATGGCCAAAATTTCTGGGGCGTTACATCGCCATCAAGAAGCTAAATTGTTATATATTCCCGTGTTAACTCATCCCACTACAGGAGGTGTTACTGCTAGTTTTGCTATGTTAGGAGATGTTATTTTAGCCGAACCAAAAGCTACTATTGGTTTTGCTGGCAGAAGAGTTATCGAGCAAACTTTAAGAGAAAAATTACCCGAAGGGTTTCAAACCTCAGAATATCTACTGCAACACGGTTTTGTTGATGCGATCGTGCCTCGTACCCAACTGAAAAAAACTTTGGCACAGTTAATTAGCTTACATCAACCATTTTATACTCTAGCTTCTTCCATACATCACAACGGAAGTGAAAACTCTAAAGTTCGGGTTAAGGGAATTTAAAAAATAGGGCATAGCGCGCGAGACACACGGAGGTTTCCTCCACAAGTGTAATCGCGTAAGACGTGAAGGGGGCATAGATTGATTAAATTTGTTTTGTGGTCGATTGATTCAATAGAAAAGCGCAGTAATAATCATGTTTTCTTCCCTATTTCTCTATTCCTAAAACAATTTTTATGCAGTCAATCAAATTATTATTAGTTATTAGCCTGATGTCGGCTATGTTTACCGTTAGTTTTTTCTATAATTCAAGTACAGCAAATACTATGGTTTTAAACGAAACAGAAATCAATCGACAACTTCAGACTCTTTCGGGTTGGACGAAAAACGGAGATACGATCGCCCGTACTTTTGAGTTTAAAGATTTTCTTGGCGCGATCGATTTTGTCAATAAGTTAGTCAAACCAGCAGAAGCTGCGGGACATCACCCAGATCTTGCCATTTCTTACAATAAAGTTTCTATTTCCCTGACTACTCACGATGCTGGAGGTATTACCCAAAAAGACTTCGATTTAGCCCGAGAAATCTCTGAACTAGCTAAATAATCGAGAACATAAAATATCTGTAACTTGAGAAAATGAAACTTATATTTGTCTACAATGCGGATAGCGGTTTGATCAACACCTTTATAGATATAGGGCATAAAGCACTCAGTCCTCAAACTTATGAATGTAATCTCTGCGATCTGACTTTTGGGCTGTTTAAAGAACATAAACAGTGGAAGCAATTTAGAGAATCATCAAATACCGAGATGGAGTTTTTGCACAGAGACGAATTTGAGCAAAAATATGCTCGTAAATTTGAATATCCAGTAATTCTCAAAAAAGAGGATAACGATCTTAGAGTCGCAATTGCTCAGGCAGAATTAAACCAGATTCAAACCCTAGATGAATTAATCTCTCAGGTAAAAATAGTAAGTGAGTTGCCAACAAGTAAGTAAACAATAGACCTATGAGCATAAGTCTTTAACTCTTATGATTTCAATACAAATGACCAAGGACAAATGATTAAAAAACTATTAACTTTTGATTTATCGGTTATTTTTGCGCATAAGTCTAATGCACAATTAGCTCCCAGCAATCTTGAGGACTTAATCAACTTCTCCTAATAATCCTCTTAACTTTATCGTGAATTTTTCTATCTGGCATACCCTGTGGCATTTGATTCGCTACGCCCAAAAGCTATATTGGACAGATACAATTTTGTGGCTGTTGATTGCGGGATTACCTGCTGTTCCTGGTATTATTATTCGCGAATTTTTTAATACTTTGACCGAAAAATCTTCTTTACTCTCTGTTTGGGCTTGGATTGCCTTATTTTTAGCCATTGGCTTGGCTCGCATTGTGGCTATCTTTATAGGGCGTATTACTAAAACTCAGCACCGCTTTACCATTAGTTCTCTGGTACGACACAACCTATTACGAGGATTGATGCAACGAGCGGGGGCAGAACCGTTAATAGATAAAAAAGATAATAATCCTGTTTCACCTGGGGCAGTAATTAGCTTTTTTCGAGATGATGCTTATCAGCTTGAAGATAATGTAGTGGGAACAAATGAAATTTTTGGCGAGGCTGTATTTGCGGTTAGTTCCCTAGTGCTGCTGTTGAGCGTCAATGCCAGAATTACTCTACTGGTATTTTTGCCCTTAGCATTAATTGTAATCATCCTCCAACATATAGGCGATCGCCTGAAACGCTATCGTCGCGCCAGCCGTCAGGCAACCCAACAGGTTACAAGCATGGTAGGAGAGATGTTTTCGGCAGTACAGGCGATTAAGGTAGCTAATGCAGAAGCAAGTATTTTAGCTCGTTTACGTCAAACCTGCGATCGCCGTCAACAGTTGATGATACGCGATCGCTTATTAACGGCAATTTTGGAATCTAGCTTTGAGAATTTAATCAGTATCGGCACAGGATTAATTCTGTTATTTTTTGCCTGGTTAGTGGGAGCTTCTAGTGATAATCTTAGGGTTGGTGACTTGGCTTTATTTATCTACTATCTGTCCTACATCACCAATTTTTTTGCCTTTGGAGGAGGATTTTTAACCCAAACCAAGCAAAGTGAAGTATCAGTAGAACGCATGGCAGGATTAATCGATCGCGACGCTTCAGGGATTACTGCCCACCATCCTCTTTACATTAAACCTATTATTGGTAGAACACCACAATTACCTCAGATCAACTTTCCCACAACTTCGGATTTAGATCGTTTACAAAATCTCACGGCACATAATCTGACTTATCACTATCCAGGAACAGATCAAGGTATTACCGATGTTTCGCTGCAACTTGAACAGGGCAGTTTTACCGTTATTACGGGCAAGGTTGGTTCGGGCAAAACTACTTTCTTGCAAGTGTTAATGGGATTATTACCCAGTCAATCGGGAGAGATTTGCTGGAATAGAAGGCCAGTAGAACACCCCAGTGACTTTTTTATCCCACCTCGTAGTGCCTATACGCCTCAAGTACCACAACTATTCAGTAACACACTACGAGAAAACATTTTACTAGGACTAGAAAAGAGTCATGAGGAATTAGAACAGGCGATCGCTCTGGCTGTCTTTGATCGCGATCTGGCTGCTATGGCTAAAGGACTCAATACCCCCATTGGCGTTAAAGGGATGCGTCTTTCAGGAGGACAACAACAACGGGCTGCTACCGCCAGAATGTTAATTCGCCAACCCGACTTACTGATATTTGACGACCTCTCTAGTGCTTTAGATGTAGAAACTGAACAAAAACTCTGGTCGCGTCTGTTCTCAATTCACTCATCTAACCCTAACTGGACTCCGACTTATCTTGTTGTCTCTCACCGTCCTACAGTCTTGCAAAAAAGCGATCGCATTATTTTACTCGACAGAGGTAGAGTTGAGATGACAGGGACTTTTGATGATTTGCCGTCGGCGTATTTTTAAGTAGCAAAAAGATTACAAAGGAAAAAATAGCTTAATTAACTTGTAAACTCGATGTCAGACAGAGAACGCAACAAAATTCGTCATTTATTAGTAATAGAAGACGAACGGGGCAAAAGAAGTTATCCGTTAGAAGCTGAAACTCATTCACTTGGTCGAGATTTTAGTAATTCAATTGTATTGTATGGAGCATCAATTTCTCGCCATCATGGGACAATTTTGCGGATTACCGTTCCTGATAGCGATCGCTATTTTTTTCGGATTATCGATGGCAGTCTTAATGGCAAGAGAAGTACTAATGGAATTTTTATCAATGGTAAAAAACGTTTTTCTCACGAACTCAAACACGGAGATATTATTGAGTTTGCCAATCAAATTCGTGTCAAATATTATGCTCTATCTAATTTATTAGATGCTGAATTTACTCAATTTGCTCAAGTAGATGATGTTTCTAAATTTTTATCTAATGCTGCCAGTCCTTTTAAAACGTTAATTGCTCCTGAAAATGATTCTGTAGATGCTAACGATATTGCGCTGGCACGTTTAGCTTCCTTTCCCGAACTAATTCCCAATGCGATCGTTGAACTAGATTTAACGGGAAAAATTACTTATTTAAATCCCGCAGCCGTTCGTCAGTTTCCCCAATTAAAAGCCAAGGGAATCGAACATCCAATTTTGTCAGATTTTCCCGACTTAGTGCATCAACAAACCGAAAATTCTTTTACTCGTGAAATTAATTTAGATAATGCCGTATTCGAGCAATCAGTACACTATCTTGCCCAAAGCGATTTGATTAGAATTTTTATCACAGATATTAGCGATCGCCATAGAGCGGAACGACAACGAGAACAACGCGATCGCCTCTTACAAGAAGCGATCGCCACTCAAGAGCTAAATTTTCAGCAACGTCTTCAGCTTTTACTACAAATTGGCTGTGAATCTTTTAACCTAGAAATCGGTTTTGCCAGTAAAATCGAACAGAATCTTCTCCAGCCACAAGGCTTCTATCGCCATAACCAATTAAACTCAACCGTCGATTTGACCGATTTTCCCCAAGAAATTGATTGGCAACTATGGCAAAAAACTTTAAGTAATCAAGAACCGATTTATTTAGTTCAAAGCCTTGACAATACTCTAATTACTGAAGTTATCTACTTTGGCACGAGTATTATCGTAGCTGGTGAAGTTTTTGGTATTTTGGGTTTTTTCAGTAGTTCGTCATCCCAATCTTCAATCGGTCAGGCAGATCGCCAACTCTTAAAACTGATGACTCAATGGTTGGGGAGTGAAATCGAACGCCAGCAAATTCAACTTCGTCTGGAACAACAATATTTAAAAACCGTTTTGCTCAGACATCTTACGGAAGAAATCCGCCAGAGCTTAAACATAAAGCAAATCGTTCAAACTACAGTAGAGCGAGTTGGTACGGCTTTTGGTGTCAGTCGCTGTGTCATTCATCGTTATCTAGAAAAACCCTCCCCTGCAATTCCCTGTGTTGCCGAATATCTCAGCCATGATGCCCCGTTGTCGATACTGGAGATAGAAATACCGATAGTTAATAATCTTCACGCTCAAAAAGTCTTGAGTCAGGAACAAGTAGTAGTCAGTCATGATGTTTATCGAGAAGCATTACTGGAAAATGTCTCTCATGTTTGCCAGCAGTTACAAATTGCCTCGATGCTAGCAGTACGTACTTCTTATAAAGGACAGATTAACGGCGTAATTGCCCTACATCAATGCGATCGCCAGCGTTATTGGCAACAAGATGAAATCGATTTATTAGAAGCTGTTGCCGCTCAGGTAGGTATTGCTTTAGGCCAGGCACAATTATTTAAAAGAGAAACCAAACAAAAAAGTCTTTTAGCCGAACAAAATCGCCAGTTAAATACTGCTAAAAAAGCTGCTGAAGCAGCAAACCAGGCAAAAAGTCAATTTCTTGCCATAATGAGTCACGAACTTCGTACCCCGATGAACGCAGTCATTGGCATGACAGGATTGTTATTAGATACTCCCCTAAGTCCCCAACAGAAATACTTTACTGAAACCATTCGTCGGAGTGGTGAAACCTTGCTCTCTTTAATCAACGACATTCTAGATTTTTCCAAAATTGAAGCGGAAAAGATGACCTTAGAGTCCTATCCTTTCAACTTACGTTCTTGTCTGGAGGATGCTCTAGAACTAGTAAGACCTCAAGCTAATGCTAAAGGAGTTAGATTGGTTTACCAAATCAAAGAATCTCTACCTGTCAATATTCTTGGGGATTTAGCTAGATTAAGACAAATCTCGATCAATTTACTTTCCAATGCCGTAAAATTTACCGAACAAGGTGAAGTAACTTTTGCCATCACAGGAAATCTATTAGCAAAAACAGAAAATACCTATCAAATTCAATTTGCGGTTCGAGATACTGGTATTGCCATTCCTCCTGAAAAGCAAAAATTTTTATTTCAACCATTCACTCAGGTAGATGCTTCGGTCAATCGTAAATATGGCGGTACCGGATTGGGCTTGGCAATCTGCAAACAATTAGTAGAATTGATGGGTGGTTCGATTTGGGTAGAAAGTCAGGGCTGCGTAACTGGTAATCCACCCCCTGACTGGCAACTAACTACTACTGGAGATACGGTAGGCGCAAGATTTTATTTTACAATCGTAGTAAAATCGGCTTCATCAGCTTGTCTGCCTGAGCATGGGGACAAAATTCAAGATCATTCTGTAGCTTCAAATATTACTTCTATCTTTTTACAAGAACATTTTCCCCCTCGCCAAAAACAATTATCTGATACAGTCAGTTACAAACCCCTCAGAATTTTATTAGCAGAAGATAATAGCGTCAATCAAAAAGTTGCTGCCTTGATTTTAGAAAAATTAGGTTATCGAGCCGATATCGTAAGCAATGGTTTAGAAGCAGTTAATGCAGTGCAAACAGTTCCTTATGACTCGATCTTAATGGATTTAGAAATGCCTGAAATGGATGGAATTACCGCTACTCAAAAGATATTGGCACAAAAATTAACTACCAAAACTCCTTATATTGTCGGTCTGACAGCTTATGCCATGTCTGAAGACCGCGATCGCTGTTTGCAAGCGGGAATGAAAGATTTTTTAACTAAACCAATTCGCATTAAAGATTTGGAGAGAGTATTGCAAAAAATAGAAACTATTCTCCAAGAAGATAGTGAACATAGCGATCGCCAGAATTGCCCTCCGATAGAAGTATCAGAAAGGGAGTGTCAATCTGAAGCCGAAATTCTCGATCTCAAGGTATTAAACTCCCTACGTCAGCTAGCAGGGAAAAAAGCTCCCGCGATGTTAACCAGTATTATCAATCAGTATTTTGAAGATACTCCCCAGCGACTAAAAGCAATCGCCAAAGCTCTAGAAGATGGAAATCCAGAAGCTTTGCGCCAGGCGGCTCATGGTCTGCGCTCTAGCAGTGCTAACCTGGGAGCAGTAAGACTTGCCGATTGCTGTAAAAATCTGGAAAATTTAGCTCGTGGGGGTACAATTCCCGAATATTTTCCGCTAATGACACAACTTGAAACTGAGTACCAAAAAACCCAAATTGCCTTGCAAGAGGAAGCTGACAATGTCTGAAAATAATAGCAATAGGGAGCTAACACCCCTAGTTTTAATAGTCGATGACGACCGCACGATGCGATCGTTACTCAATTTGGCAATGGAAGAAGAAGGCTATCGAGTAGCAGAAGCGAACAATGGTGAACAGTGTCTTTCTGAATATGCCTATCTTCAACCAAATTTAATTCTGTTAGATGCAGTGATGCCCAACCTCGATGGTTTTACCTGTTGTCAGAAGATTCGTAATTTACCTGGAGGAGACAGTCTCCCGATTTTAATGATTACCGTTCTCGACGATGGAGAATCTGTAGAGCAAGCTTTTCAAGCGGGAGCAACTGATTATATTACTAAGCCAATACATTGGGCAGTCTTGTCTCAGCGAGTTCGCCGTTTACTGAGTATTGGGCGAGTAGATTCGCAAATGAAGGCAATTCAAGCACAATTAGCCCGACAACAAGCTTGGGAAGAATTAATAGCAGAAATTTTACAGCTATTGTCTCAAAATAATTTTTCTGGGGATTCAATGGCAAAAATTCTGACACTGATTCGGGATTGGAGTGCAGCTTCCAGGGTGTTGCTATATCTAGTCGATACCGAGAATTATCTGGAATCTGTAACGGTGGGTTTTCCCTCAATTGACGAATTTTCGGGTTTAGACTTTAATTTATTGGGTGAATACGGGGAACAATATCACCAGGGAAAAACAGTTGTTATCGAAGACATTGCTAAAACCAACTTACCCCCTGTTTTAGTGGATGGCTTGAAGCAACTCAAATCTCAGAGGCTATCGGTGATACCGTTATACGATGGTACTCGACTGTTGGGCTTACTGGCGATTCATTCTAATTTTCCTCAATGGCAGGAGTCAATGATCGAGAGATTTTCAGATTTAGGAAAACTCCTGACTATAAAACTCGAATCAAACATCGAAGTTGTTTAGACTTGTAACTCACTATGGCAAAGCGATCGCTCAAGGCATCTAATTTCGGAATCGATAAAGCAAAAAGAGCTTTTGAGCGAAAGGGCTGGACGCAAGAATATTTAGCCGCCGAGGTTGGTTTGTCTACCCGTCAGTCGGTGTGGAAATTCTTTACGGGGAAACCCATCGAACGCCATATCTTTATCGATCTCTGCTTTCAATTAGATTTAGATTGGCAAGATGTCGCCGATTTACCACAATACGAGAAACCTTTACCAGAATCACCTAGCCTGACTGCAACTCCCTCAGATTGTCAGGAATTAGTTACTCTAGCGCGATCGCAACTACAAGGACAAATAGAGGCTCAATGTGGCACGATTCAATCTTTTTTTGAATTTGCCCAACCCCTACCTTTAGAAAATATTTATACTAACCTCAATTTATTAACCCGTCTGAGCAATCAACGCTGGCTGGAAGTATCTGACTTACAAAGTTCTAGCCAAGGGACAATCGGATTTTCCGACCCCAACCGCCAGACAATTCCCGCTCTCGATGCCGTTACCACTCACGATAAGCTGGTGTTGTTGGGTAAACCAGGGGCAGGCAAGACCACCTTTTTGCAACATCTGGCACTGCAATGTATTCGGGGTAAGTTTAAAGCCGATTGTCTTCCCGTGGTGATTTTCTTGAGAACTTTTGCCGTGCAAGCCAGAGAATGTCAAGACTTTAGCTTATTGGGCTATCTTCAACGTCTTTGGAGTAATTACCAGCTTTTTCCCCAACAAATTACCACCCTACTGCAACAGGGTAAAATTTTACTACTGCTCGATGGGTTAGATGAGATTCCTCAAGAATATGAAACAGAAATTTTTCAGCAAATTCAACAATTTTCTCAGCTTTATTATCTAAATTCGGCGATCGTCACCTGTCGCATAGCGGCGCAACAATATCGCTTTGACGGTTTTACCTATGTCGAACTAGCCGATTTCAATCCCGCCCAAGTAGAAAGCTTTGCCCGTAGATGGTTTGTGGCAACTGCCAGAGATGCCGCTACAGGAATGACCAAAGCCGAGCAATTTTTAGAACAATTACAACACAAAGCCAATCAACCAATTCGCGAACTGGTTACTACTCCCATTCTGCTCAACTTAATTTGTTCTGTATTTCAAGAACGGCTATCTTTTCCCAGTAAACGGGAAAAATTGTACCGCGAGGGCTTGGATATTTTATTGGTGCGTTGGGATCGTTCTCGAGGTATTGATCGCGACCGCATCTATCGTAATCTCTCCCTATCGGATAAAATTAAACTCCTCAGTCATATTGCTGCGGTTAATTTTGAACGAGGTAGTTACTTTTTTGAAAAAGAAGCACTGTTGCTGACTATTGCCGATTATTTAGCAACTTTATCCGATGTTACACCAGATCCAGAAACCCTCCACTTGGATAGTGAAGCCATTCTCAGGGCGATCGAAGTTCAGCATGGTTTATTAGTGGAAAGAGCCAGAGGCATTTACTCATTTTCTCATTTAACTTTTCAAGAATATCTCACTGCCCGAAAAATAGTTTCTAGCCCCAGTTCCCAAGAGTTAAACAGTTCTCTGCAACATATGGCAAAACAAATTACCAACCCTCAATGGCGCGAAGTAATTTTATTAACAGCCAGTATGTTACCCCACGCCGATTATTTGTTGCAACAACTCAAACAACAAGTAGAGCTAATTTTAACAACAGAAAATCAATTAATTGATTTTCTCCAATTTATCGCTCGCCAAGGTCAAACCCCATCCTTACCCTATAAACCAGCAGCAGTTAGGGCTTTTTACTTCAGTCTGTTTCACAATCGGGATCTCAACTTAGCTATTGCTCTAGATTCTAAGTTAGCCAGCGAACTAACCGACGATCTCGCATTAGATTTAGCCTTAGAACGAGCTATGGCGATCGCTCTATCTTTAATCAAACATCCCGAAATCAAACAAATTCTCAATTTCAGTTTTGCTCTAGAATTGGAAACCAACCTGGCAATATCCCCAGAAATAAAACAAGCCCTCGCCCTCCTCAAACAAGAGCTTCCCAATCCGGCAGACGGTAAAGAGCGTCTTTTAATTTGGTGGAATACTAATGGAGAGCTTTGGGTGCAAAAATTCCGCTCTGTCATTGACAAACATCGCTATGGGGGAGTGACTTGGAACTTTGGCGATCGCCAACAACAATTGTTACAAAAATATTACCAAGCTAACCAATTCCTTCTCGAATGTCTCAACAGCAAATTTAATCTAATCCCTGCAATACGACAAGAAATTGAAGAGAGATTTTTACTTGTGTGACATCCTCCCGACGCTGAAATCTTGGAATATAGCGCGGGACTTAGAGCTACCCCGAACCCCTCAAATGTTAAAAACTTTTAAGGTGACAGATTGTTAAGATTATTATTGAGAATAGGCTACGAGTTTACTAGCGATCGGTAGTCGTGATAAATTGTTGAATAACTAACCAATAAATTTTCACTAGTTTGGGTTTTTAGTAGCAATTTGCAGAATCTTGTTGGCACTAAAATCAATAGACATTGGTTTCAACAAGACTTACAGCAAATCCTACAGCTACATGGTTTATTTAACTTAATAAAAATAGCTTGTTGCTTATTGACTGAGTACTATTACCGATTGACAGTTCGGGGTAGCTTAATGTGTTGCGATCGCCTTATTGTTGGAATAATTTACTGATTCGTCAGATGCCCATATTGTTGAAAGTTATTTTGGCGCAGAAGTCCAATTAAATAATGGAGCCGAGCAGAATCGAACTGCTGTCCAGACTGACTATTCACTTTCCGCTCGTTCACAGGCTTATCTCCTCTAATCCTCGGAGCGGGAACCATCACTTATCCCCGATGGTGGGATTCTCTAGTAAAAGTCTTTTCCTTATAGTCCACTAGAGAGAGCTAATTTGGAGCATCCGTTGGGGTTAGTCTTTAATCTTTAACGGAGTCAGATCAAAGATGAGCAAATCTAAGTTGTTTTAGATCTAGGCAGCTACTGCCTGACGCTCAAATGCTACGATGTTGTTTGCATTTATATTTAAGTTTGAGTCTGGATTAACGAGAGGGTACTCACTCTCGACCTGAATCACGGGTTCGCTTTCGCTAACCTGTCGAAACCTTTACGGCCCCTTGCTTGGTTACTATTATAGCAATTTTTCCAGTTTGTTGTATTTTTAATATGTTCTGTTAGCAGTTGCTAAACGAGAAATCACACTAGTAACTAGCACTAGTAAAACTAAGATAAAAGCTGCTCCCCAAGCTAATTCTTGTTGATTTTGAAAAGGAACGATCGCAAAATTGTAAACTAACACTGCTAAAGAAGCAGTAGGCTCAACTAATAAGTTATTCCAGTTAGGCCAAAATTGAGTAAACAGGGCGGTAAACAATAAAGGTGCAGTTTCCCCAGCCGCACGGGCCACAGAAAGGGTAACCCCAGTAATAATGGCTGGTAATGCCGCAGGTAAGACTACTTGCAATACAGTTTGATAGTTATTTGCTCCTATGCCTACAGATGCCTGGCGTATTTCTTGCGGTACGAGTTTCAAAGATTCGTCAGCAGTACGCACAATAATCGGTAACATTAAAATAGATAAAGCAAAGCCTCCTGCCCAAGCAGAATAAGATCTAGTAGTTAACACAATTGCGCCATAGGCAAATACTCCAATAATAATCGACGGTACGCCACTAAGGACATTAGTAGCAAACCGAATCCAATCGGCAAACTTCCCTTGACTAAATTCAGATAAATAGATTGCTGCCATCACGCCAATAGGGACGCTAATTAAAGCGGCAATTCCCACCATAATCACTGTACCTACAATAGCGTTACCAAAACCCCCTCCTTCTACTAATGGCGGTGGAGGTAATTCAGTAAACACCATCGGAGTTAAAGAACTAATTCCTTTAGTCAGCAAATAAGCCAAAATAATAAATAAAGGTATTAGAGCCATGAGAGTGAATAATCCTGCAATCCCACTCATAATTAAGCCAAATAAAGTACGGGGCGAAGTTGGATTGCGTTTAAGCTCGGCAGGGTTAAAGCTAGGTTTACTGTCGTAATCGTATATTTCTGTAGTCATTATCTTAAATTCTTTGCAGTCTAGTTACTAATAATTGCGCCAAAACATTAACTACCAAAGTAATGGCAAATAAAATTAAAGCGGCGTACATTAAAGCTGCTACTTGTAAACCACTGGCTTCGGCAAACTGATTAGCTAATAAAGAGGAGATAGTATTAGAAGGAGCAAAAACCGAAGGGTTAATCGTGTTGGCATTACCAATTAACATCGTCACTGCCATGGTTTCACCCAAAGCACGACCTAGAGCCAACATGATACCACCAATAATTCCCGAAGAAGCGGCAGGGATAATTATTTGTAAAATTGCCTCCCAACGAGTTGCACCTAAGCCTACTGCTGCTTGACGTAAACCAATAGGAACATTAATAATTGAATCACGGGCGATCGCAGTAATAGTTGGTAAAATCATTACAGATAAAATTAATGCCGCAGGTAACATTCCAGGCCCTCTAAGGGGAGTAATTTCTTTGAGAAAAGGAATCAAGACAAAAATTCCCCACAAGCCGTAAACTACGCTGGGGACTGCTGCTAATAACTCTACCAAAAAAACTATCATTCTTTGAATACTGGGGGGTAAGTAATCTTCACTTAAAAAAATTGCTACTCCCAAACCAATAGGTACAGAGATTAATAAAGCAATAAAAGAGCTAACAATAGTCCCATAAATTGCTGGTAGCACCCCATATTGACCGCTAACAGGATTCCAACTACTGGTGGTTAAAAAACCTAAACCAAATTTACTGACGGCAGGCATAGCTTGTAATGCCACTTGAATGGTAATCCAGATTAGCACTCCTGCCACTGCTAAAGCTAAAATTTTAGCTGTCCAATAAAAGCTGACATCTATTGTTTTTTCAACAGGGGAACGAGAAGTAATCTGATTGTGATAATCATTATTCATACTTTTGAGTTTATTAGTCACTATTCTACTGATATTTATTTACCATATTCCCATTAAGCTTAGGTAAAGTTGGAGTTAGATTAAACTAGTAACCATCGATAGATTATGTTGAACAACTCAATGGCAACTGATACCTCTTTTGAGGTAATCGCCCCCCCGGAAGAATGTGAAAATTGGATAGTTAGGGATGATGGTATTTGTGAGGCATATTATCCCCCCGAAACGCCATTAACTGCCGATCCTTATCGTTTATTTCGCTTTCTTACCGATTTAGAAGATCTTATCCATCAGAACCCCGACGATCTCGCTAAACTCAAAGCGATCGCTCCTTTAGTGAGAAATTTACTTACCAGTTCCTATTGGTTGCAATTAGAATATTTAGAACCCAATCCCCAAGTAGGTTGGTCGGTTAAAACCCTCTATAAAGAACCAGACTATCCCCTCACAGTACAGACCGTAGCCTGGCTACCAGGTCAGGTTTCTAAAATTCATAACCATGCAGCCTGGGGTTTAGTAGCTTTAATTAGCGGACAAGAAAAAAATCAATTCTGGCGGCGATCGCCAAGTGTTGAATTTCCCGACCGCCTAGAATTAATTGGCGAAAAAATTCTCGAACCTGGAGAGATAATCACTTTTATGCCCGATGCCATTCATAGTGTAGAAGCTATGGGAGAGGAGCCGACTATTAGTTTTAATCTCTATGGCAGAACTGACTATCCAAAACGATACCAATTCGACATTGTTAACCACACTGCCACTAATTTTTAAATTACTTTTTTGTCCAAAGAAGCCAGAAAGCAACCGTGAATGCGCCAGGTGCGATCGCGTTGATGTTGCATAATGTAGATTGCTTGGGTTAATTTGCCATTTTTGTCCATTAAAATCAAAACTTGTGCCGGATAATTATCCATAGTAGTAAATCCACGAAACATTACTGATCGCGGGCGATAAACTACCTGATATTCATTTCTTACCATCGCCAAAAAATTTTCTGGCGTTTCAAATTGTTGCTGAATAGTCGGACTGGCAAAAGTAAAAGCTGCTACCGCATCATTATTTTGAAATGCTTGTAGTTGCTTTTCAATTATCTGACGAATTGCTGCTTTATCCTGCTCTGAGATATACATGGTTTTGATTTACCTTCCCTTCCTCTGCTTGCGATACTCTTATAAATGTTTTATTTTGTGTTGCCGTATCTCATTGCATCACTTATCCTTTTACTGCCCCAGCAGTTAATCCCTGTACGATTTGACGTTGGAAAACTAAAACCAAGATGACTAGTGGTAGAGTACCCAAAACTGTTGCCGCAGCGATCGGTCCATAGGGAATATCGAACAAAGTCGCACCTCCTAATTGTGCTGTAGCTACAGGAATAGTCTTTTTAGCTTCTTCGGTAATAAAGGTCAGAGCAAAAATATATTCATTCCAGGCAAAAATAAAGGTTAATATTCCTGTGGTTGCCAGAGCAGGTAAAGTCATGGGTAAAATAATCTTAACTAACATACCAACGGTGCTATAGCCGTCAATTTTGGCAGCATCCTCTAAATCTTTGGGTAGCTGCTGAAAGAAACTCCGCATCACCAAAATTGTTAGAGGTAGATTGATTGCTGTATAAGGAATAATTAAAGCTAAGTAATTATTCCCTAAACCAATAGCTTTGATTATTTCTAAGAGTCCCAAAAATAATAAAACATAGGGAAATAAGGTAACAATTAAAATCGCCGTTAAGATATATTTTTCTCCAGTTAGTTTCATTCTCGTTAAAGCGTACGCCGCAGGAGAACCTAAGACCAAACATAAAACTGTAGAAATAATTGACACTAAAGCACTATTTAAAATATAAAACCAAAAGGGACGACGGGCAAATAATTCTTTATAGTGTTCTAGAGTGATTTCTGAGGGAAAATAAACATTAGGAATTGCCGATATATCTCGATTTAGCTTAACCGAAGTTAGTATTTGCCAAAGAATCGGAGTGATAAAAAAGACAACGATCGCCCCTATACTCAACCAGAGGACAATTCTACCAATAAGTATTTTAACTGTTTGATTATTTGCTGATTTTGAAGACATCGTGTAATTTGAAATTTAAATTAATTACTGAAACTATGTTACAGGCTTAAGGAGTTTTGTAGAGTAGCTCAAACATAAGGCTAAAAAAGTTTTAGATATTATCACTCTAGGCACTGGGCAATATTTTTGTTATCTTCTAAAAGACAAAGTTTCGATTTGGCATACATTTTTTATTCCTAAAGCTAGGTTGTCAGATGACAGAGCCTTCAGTCATAGATAAACGAAAAAATAAAAATTTTGTAATCCAAAATAAGTATTATTTAAAGACTTATGGTTTAAAAAATTATGAGATCTTTGGTAAAGGTATTATTGTCATTAATTTATTAATGCTCAATTGCGATATCTTGAATGAAGACGATCTAGAAAACTATCAAGCAGAAGATGAAAAAGACATTACTTTACAACAGCCTCTAGCATATATACCAGAAATTAATTTTTGGTTTAAAGTTTTATATTTAAAAATCAAAAAGAAACATCAAATCGATATCAAGCAAAAATACAATAATAGCGATAATCTTTTAGTTATTTTTATTAAGGATGTTTCCGTAGAACATTTTTCAATTTATTCTATTAAACTTGACTAAACATAAGAACGAGCTTTAGTTAATAACCAAGAAACCATCGCCACAGCTAAAATTAATAACAAAAATGTTACTACTACTAAAGCTGCTCCATAACCAAAATCTAAATAGCGCATGATTGTCGAATAGATATAAATCGAAACTGTTTCTGTTGAGCCAGCAGGACCTCCTCCCGTCATTACCTGCACTAGATCGAAAACACCAAAAGATTGGGCAAATCTGAATAATAAAGCAATCAAAATTTGTGGCATTAACAACGGTAATGTTATCTGATAAAAACTTTGCCAGGGGCTAGCCCCATCAATAGCGTGAGCTTCATATAAATCAGTGGGAATCGATTGTAGTCTTGCCAATAAAATAATACTAATAAAAGGAGTAGTTTTCCAAACATCAGCTACAATTAAAGCTGTCATTGCTAAAGTAGGAGTTCCCAGCCAGCTAATACCAGCATCGATTAACCCCAATCTCTGTAAAATATCGTTAACTACACCATATTGATCGTTGAAAATCCACGCCCAAGCCAATCCCATCACCGCTGTTGGTAACGCCCAGGGAATAATAGCGATCGTTCTTACTACTCCCCTACCAAAAAATGATTTATTTAAAACTAAAGCAATTCCCAAACCCAACAATAATTCTAGAGTTACACTAATCACAGTAAATACAGAAGTATTCCACATACTCTGCCAAAAGCGACCATCTCCGATCATCCTTTGATAGTTACTCAAACCCGCAAAAACTGGCTGCAACTGAGTCCCCAAATTTTCGGCAAAACAACTCAACCAAAAAGCTCTGGCAATAGGATAAATAAATACCAATCCCAAGATAAACAAAGCAGGAATTAATAAAAACCAACCTGTTATTTTGTCTCGTCTGTTAATAGTCATGTTTTGAAATTATTAGTTATTTTCCTGAAGTTTTAACAAACGTCGAGTTTCATTGGCTGCCGCTTTCATTGCTCGTTGGGGAGTCATTTTTTGGGTTAAAGCCGAACTCAAATAGCGTTGTAAAATATCAGAAGCCTGAGCATATTGCGCGATAGGAGGGCGCAACGCCGCACTTTTAACCACTGACAAAAGTTGAGGATAATGGGGATATTTAGCCACAATTTGAGGGTCATTAAACAATACCTCTCGACTCGGTACATAACCGGTAGCTAGAACATATTCTCGTTGAGAGTTTTCACTACTAAAAAATTCAATTACCTGCCAAGCAGCGTCTTTGTATTTGCTGCTTTTAGCTATACCCAGTCCCCATCCTCCCAAACAAGCACCGCTTTCTTTTCCTTCCTGATGCACCATTGGTTTAATACTGTACTGTCCAGCAATAGGAGAATCTAAAGCTGCACCGTAAACATAAGGCCAATTGCGTAAGAAAACTGTCTGACCATTTTGAAATAAACGGCGAGTTTCTTCTTCAGCATAGGTAGTCACTCCAGAAGGCGAAACCCCGGTCGCAATTGTCTTACGTAAAAACTCCACTGCTTCAATGGCTTCGGGTCGATCTAATCCTACCTCTAAAGTTTCTGGATTTACCCAAAAAGCACCGCTACCTTTTAATATCTCCACAAACATGGCAGACAATCCTTCGTATTGCTTACCCTGCCAGACATAACCCCAGGAGGCTAATTTTTGTTGCTGTAATTTCTGAGAAATTTCAATTAATTCGCTGAAAGTCTCTGGAGGTTGATATCCTGCTTGTTCTAATAAATCGTGGCGATAATAAAGCATCCCCGCATCCGAACGAAAAGGAACGCGATATAATTTTCCTTGATATATGCCCCCTTGAATATCTCCTGCTAAATATTCTTCTCTTACTTCTGGCGATAAACGGTCGGATAGATCTTCTAACCATCCAGCTGCTGCAAATTTAGGAGTCCAAACAATGTCCATATAAACTAAGTCATAGGGAGAATTACCGAGCAAAAAGGAAGTGGTATACAATCCTTCTACTTGGTCGCTATCACTAGGAGCTTCTAGAACTTGTAAGTTAATATCTGGATGTGTTTGATTGAATTTTTGAGTTAGAGGCTGCCATTGTGCAGCCTCATCAGCCCGCATTAAAATTCTTAGGGTAATTGGTTGCTGCGCTAAAACAACTATTATTCCCCAGTGAATTAGGAATACACTGGCAAGTAATAAAATTAAAAACCGCGAGAGAGCCGAAATTTTTGTTATTTTATGTTTAAAATTGCCTAATAAGCGAGAAAATAGCATTATTTAATAAGTTTACTCGGCTGAACAGTAATTTGTAGCAGTTCTCCCTTTAGCTGCATAAATATATTTCTTTTATCTGTTACTTGATAAGCGATCACATTTTTCTTCTATCTTTGCTTCTTGCGGTATCAATTCCAATAAATCTAAACCTCGTTCAAATATTTCATCAATGGGGAGCATTTTACCATCACCGGTCATAAATTTATGGTCTTTGGTAGCTTTAATAATCGAACCATTTTCTAAAGTATATTCAAAAACTGTTTGTTCCCCGCGATCATGCCATTGTGCTATGGGTTGAGTATAAATAAAACCATTTTTATCTACAGAATAAACAGTACATTTAATTTGTTCTTCGACTATTTTGCCGATAGGTAATGTGCCATATTCTACAGTATATATTTCGGTGTCGTAACTGAGACAATACTCAGCAAATTTTAGCATTTGCTCGAACAAATCTTCAGCAACATCTTGAGTAACTCCATTTTTAGCTGCACCATCGATAAATTTTTCGCGATGTTTTTTCATTTCATCGACTTTCTTTTTACCCATAGCGCGGCGCAATAGATCGGCTTCTCCTAAAGAATATCCTGCCAATTCTTGAGCAATTTTCATAATTTGCTCTTGATAGACCATTACGCCATAAGTTTCTTTGAGGATAGATTCTAATAGGGGATGTTGATAGGTGACTTTTTCTCTACCGTGTTTGCGATCAATAAAAACGGGGATTAAACCTGCATCTAATGGACCGGGACGATAGAGGGCAGAAATAGAAGAAAGGTCTTCAATACCAGAGGGTTTTAAATCTCTAGTAATCTGTTTCATCCCATCAGATTCTAATTGAAAAATTCCTTCTAGGTTTCCCTGTTTAAAAAGATTGTGGGTAGTTTGAATATCAGGAGGTAATTTTTTTTGCTTGCCTTTTGCCAGAATTTCTAGGGCCTTTTGTTCGTCTAATGGGATCTGATCTAAGTCTAATTTAACCTTCTTAGTCTTCTCAATTAAATTAGCAGCATTTTGAATTGTAGTGAGGTTTTTTAAACCCAAAAAGTCCATTTTCAATAGACCCAAGGCTTCTAAATCTTCCATATAATATTGGGTAATTACTGACCCGTCATTATTCTTTTGTAGAGGAACGATTTCATCTAACGATTGGGAAGAAATAACCACTCCTGCGGCATGAACACCAAAGGTTTTATTAGTTCCCTCAATACGAATTGCCATATCAATCCAGTTACGCACAGGGACAGTGCCTACTTCTTCTTTTTTCTCGTTATAAACTTTAACTATTTCATTTTCATAAGCCTGTTTAAAAGCAGGTTCTGGTGTTTCATTAGAGATCATTACCTTTAGTTTAGTAGGCTTACCTCTAACTACAGGAATCATCTTAGCAATGCGATTTTGATCGGCAAAATCAACCCCCAAAACTCGCCCCACATCTTTTAATACCGCCTTAGAAGTCATGCGGTTAAAAGTAATAATTTGAGCAACATTTGCCTCACCATATTTATCAGTAACATATTGAATCATGTCACCACGGCGATCCGGACAGAAATCTGTATCAATATCTGGCATTGATTTCCGTTCTGGGTTTAAGAAACGTTCAAATAATAAGCCATGATGTATAGGATCGATGTTAGTAATTTTGAGGGAATACGCTACTAATGAACCTGCGGCACTCCCTCGGCCCGGTCCAACTGGAATATCATTATCTCTGGCATATTTAATATAGTCCCAAACTACTAAAAAGTAAGTAGAAAAACCTTTTTCTTGCATTACTTTTAGTTCAGTTTTTAATCTTTCTCTGTAAACTGGATCTATTTCCGAAACATGACGACATTTAAGTCTTTCTAATAATCCCTGCCAGGTAATTTCTTCTAAATAACTATCAGCAGTATGACCAGAAGGTACAGGATAATCTGGAATCCGAGGTTCGCCTAAAATATGATAAGGTTGAACTTTTTCGGCAACTTCTAAAGTATTATTAATTGCTTCTGTGATTACTTCATCGCTGAGATGATCGCGAAATAATAATTTCATTTCCTCAGCAGATTTTAAATATTCCGTACCGCTATAACGCAATCTTTTCTCATCAGTAATGCGTTTTTGAGTCAGAATACAAAGCAGTGCATCATGTGCTTCCACGTCGTAACAAGAAATGAAATGAGAATCATTAGTAGCGACAATTTTTATACCTAATTTGCGAGCAATATTAACGATCGCGACATTAACTACTCGATCTTCTGGCGAACCATGATCTTGTATTTCTAAATAATAGTCATCGTCAAAAACATTTTTATACCACCTGGCAACTTTTTCTGCTTCAGCTATGTCTCCAGCTAAAATTCTTTGAGGAACTTCTCCCCCCAAACAAGCACTGGTGACAATTAATCCTTCGTGATACTTTTCTAACAGTTCTTTATTGATACAAGGACGGGCAAAAATACCGCTTCCCTGATAACCTTTTAAATGGGAAATTGTAGTTAATTTAGTTAAATTTTTATAGCCTTGGGTATTTTTTGCCAAGACAACTTGATGAAATTTTTTGTGGCGTTTCTTCTTCTCTGTGGGATTGTATTCAATATCTCCATTAATGACATACATCTCGTTGCCAATAATAGGCTTAATGCCTTTACCTTTACATAGTTTAATCAATTCGATCGCCCCATACATTACCCCATGATCTGTTAGGGCGATCGCCGGCATATCCAACTCCAAAGCGCGATCAATTAACTGGGGTATCTGGGATGCACCATCGAGTAAACTATAGTCACTATGGATGTGTAAGCCAACAAAAGACATATTTCAGCAAGCGGTAAACAGTAAGCAGTTATTTATTATTAACGATTTACTCTCTTGATAGGGAGGGGGAGTAAGAATATTTAAGGTTTAGGCTGTAGGGAAGATACGGCGATCGCTGCTTTACCAGTTATTCACAATAGAGCAGACATATAATAAATAAATAAAAAAGGTTCAAGTAAAAACAATGGAAGCCATTTCCGTACCCAAGGGATTCAAAGTAACTCCAGAACAATTCGAGCAATTGGCATTTACCGAACAAACCGCACGCATGGAGTTAACTAAAGATGGAGAATTAATTATTATGAGTCCTACTGGTGGTACAGCAGGAAGAAAAAATAGTCGTTTGATTCAGCAACTTAGAAATTGGGCTGATCAAGATGGTACTGGGGAAGTTTTTGATTCTTCTACCCTGTTTATTTTACCCAATGGTGCGAGAAAAAGTCCCGATGTGAGTTGGATTCAATTAAATCGGTGGAATTATCTTACTCAAGTGCAACAAGATGGATTTCCCCCTATAGTTCCTGATTTTGTTATCGAACTTGTCAGTCCAAGCGATCTTAAAAACCAACGCTATGAGGATTTGCAAAATAAAATGCAGGAATATTTAGATAATGGCGTTAGACTTGGTTGGTTAATCGAACCAGCAGCAAAAACAATTGAAATATATCGTCTAGGAAAGCAAGTAGAAGTTTTAAATAATCCCCAAACTCTATCAGGAGAAAATGTTTTACCTGGGTTTGTTTTAGATTTGAGTAAGATATTTTAGATAATTTTCGGTAATTTTTTACGTGTAAATTTTGGCGATATCGGCTAGGGTATCCACTTTAAAGCCGTTACCTAAAGCTGCCATTTTCCATTCGTCATTGTGACGATATACTTCTGCTAGAGCCATGCCGGTCATACCAATGTATTCGCTACCAGATAAATTATATCGAGCCAATTCTTTATTATTAGAACGGTCTACCAGACGCACGAAGGCGTTTTTTACCTGACCAAAATCCTGACGACGCTCCTTTGATTTATAGATATTAATTACAAAAACTAAATAAATAATTTCTGATGGAATTAAAGGTAGATCGATATTAATAACTTCGTCATCGCCTTCTCCCGCACCAGTGAGATTATCTCCCTGATGAGCGATCGCGCTAGAACTATGTCTGAGGTTGCCAAAATAGACAATATCTTTAACATCGGTTAATTTTTTGTCTGCATTCAAACAAATTACCGAAGAGTCCAAATCAAAATCTTGGTTTCGACTAAAAAAACCTCCCGACCTCTCGGCTACATCCCAGCCCAGTCCACACATTATTTGTTTTAAGCCGGGTGCTTCTTTAGTCAGAGAGATGCGCTGTCCTTTTTTGAGATTAATTGCCATAAGTCAGTTATTCAATGTCTTTTATTGATAGCGGTCTAACAATGCTTGTAAGCCACCTTGATAACCTGCACCAACAGCATTCATGCGCCAGTCTCCATCTTGACGATAGAGTTCTGCCATAATTAAAGCGGTTTCAACAGAATAATCTTCGGTTAAATCATATCTCACTACTTCTTTATTAGTTTGAGAGTCTACAACTCTAACAAAAGCATTTTCTACCTGACCGAAATTTTGTCCCCGTGTCTCTGCTTCGTGAATGGTTACGGTAATTACAATTTTGTTAACGTCTGTGGGGACTTTTTTAAGGGCAATTTTGATTACTTCGTCGTCTCCTTCTCCTGCACCAGTACGGTTGTCTCCCGTATGTTCTACAGATTTATCCAGGTCGGGACTGGTTAGATTATTGTAAAAAATAAAGTGTTGGTCGGAAATAATTTTTTCATTGCTTCCCAAAAGAAACACCGAAGCATCAATATCAAAATCTCCACCAGTATCGGTGACATTAGTATCCCATCCTAGACCAACAAATACATTAGTTAAGCCAGGGGCAACTTTTTCGAGAGAGATTCTTTGTCCTTTACTTAGATTAACAGTCATAAATTCAGTTATTAGTCGTTAGTTATTGGTCATTAGTTATTACTTCATTCTTCCTTCTTTGGTTATTGATACCGTTCTAGTAATGCCGGTAGTCCGCCACCATAACCTGCGCCGACAGCATTCATGCGCCATTCTCCGTCTTGACGATAGAGTTCTGCCATAATTAGGGCAGTTTCGATAGAAAAGTCTTCGGTTAAATCATAGCGAATGATTTCCTCTTCGTTTTCGCAGTTGACGATCCGAACAAAAGCATTTTCTACCTGACCAAAATTTTGCTTGCGTTTATCTGCCTCGTGAATGGTTACAGCGATCGCAATTTTGGCTACATCAGTAGGAACTGTTTGTAAATTGACATCTATTATTTCGTCATCTCCTTCCCCTGCGCCAGTGCGATTGTCACCTTTTTGTTGTACAGATTGGTTGGAGTCAGGACTGATAGGGTTATTGTAGAAAATAAAATGCTGGTCGGAAATCAGTTTTTCGTTGTTTCCTAACAGGAATACGGAAGCATCAATATCAAAATCTCCTCCAGTATCAGTGCGGTTAATATCCCATCCCAAACCAATAAAAATTTCTTTTAGTCCCGGCGAAACTTTTTCTAAAGATATTTTTTGTCCTTTTTGCAGATTAATTGGCATAAATTTAGTTATTAGTTATTAGTCATTAGTTACAATTCAGCATCAATCGTTTAACGTTCAAGATCTACTATTTTGCAACAAGTCTAATGTATTTATTTACTAGTTGCTGAAACCTGAGCTTTTACCTTATTACTTACCCTATTTTACTAACCCTGATCTTGATACCCTTGGAGGGTTTCGGGTTTAAATTGACGTAAGATTGGGGTGGATTTTTCTAAAATAGTATCCGAACCTTTGGCTACTACTAAATATTTTCCTGCATCTAAACTATTGCGGTAGGGTAAAGCATCGCCGCTTCCTGTAGTTAAGCCGACTCCGCCACCTACAAAAACACTGCCCATTGCCCCACCAATAGCACCTAGTATACCCCCTACGATATGATTTCCCGGTTCTCCTGCCCAATCCAAGGTATCTAACCCTGTAATTAGGTTAAACAGATATCCACCAACAAAACCAAAGGGAACTAGCCAATATGCCATCAATCTGGCTTGTTTTTTGGCTTGTTTACCGGGGTCGATCAAGCCAAACTCATCGGCTGTTCGATATCCTTTGCCTATAATAGCAATTTGAGATTGGGGAATTCCTGCTTTTTCTAAAGCCGTGTAAGCTTCTTCTGCTACAAGGCGATCGCTCAATATGGCAATAAGATAATTCATTTCATTTCATTTATTAGTTATCAGTTATTTAGTCATCAATTAATAAGCAAGAGGTAGCTAACCACTAACTTACTCATTACTGATGACTTTAAAATTAATTTTATTGGTATTTAGTTACTTAGCCAAAGTAATCTGGTTCATTACCTGGTTTCCACTTGATATTACATCCTAAACTGGGCTTTTGATCTGAATTTACAGGTTTTCCTGCTAGCAGGGCATCGATCGCGTTTCTTAAATCTTTACCAGTTACTGGTGTATCAGTACTAGGACGACTATCATCTAATTGCCCGCGATAAGCTAAGGTGCGATCGCTATCGAAGAGGAAAAAGTCAGGAGTACAGGCAGCAGTATAGGTTTTGCTGGTTTCTTGAGTCTCGTCATAACAGAGGGGGAAATTAAAACCTAATTCTTGCACCATTTCTTTTAAACTTTCAGGGGCATCATCGGGATAATTTTCTGCATCATTAGCACTTATAGCGACTATCCCTAATGTGCGATCGCTATAATCTCGTCCGATTTTAGCTAATTCCTGTTGTACGTGTTTAACAAAAGGGCAATGGCGACAGATAAACATGACTAATAAAGCTTTACTGTCGCGGAAAGTATCAAGAGAAATAGTTTTACCAGAAACTACATCAGGTAGTTGAAAATCTGGTGCAGTTGTGCCTAATGGCAACATTGTCGAAAGTGTTCTAACCATAATTCAGTTATTAGAGACAAGGTATACCTTGTCTGTACTGTTATTGATCGTTCAAAATTAATTGTTGGCGGTGAATCTGTAGGATGTGAAATTCTCTATTTGTTACTGTTTCCAGGATATATATCAGGTTTTCTGGAGATAATGTGTTGCCATCGTTGAGGCAGCTACCAGTAAAGCGTAGAATTGCAGTATTACTATCATTTTCATTTACTGATTCTAGACTTAAGGTGAACAGGCGATCGCGTAAGTTAACTTGTTGCACTTTACCGGATTTAGTAGTTTTTTCCCAAGAGACTTCTTGGCTAGCAAGAATTTTATCGATCCATTGTTGCCAGGTATCAGAATTTATTCGCTCATCTTCATTAGTACTGATGGTAACTAAATATTCTGATTTAACTAACAAGCGAGTTGCGGCTGGAGATTTTACATCTACTTCTGCTACTTGATAGATAGGAATGTTAGTAGGTAATTGGGCCGACAGGCGGGCGCGAAATTCGGCTGGATCGATCTTTTCTATCAGTTCAAAATCGACAATTTCTCCACTACTGGTACTTCCTAGAGACAGGGCATTGGCGATGGAAATTCTTGGCCCCGGATGATAACCTCCCGTAAAGGAAATGGGTAAAGCAGCGCGACGCACAGCGCGATCAAACAAACGTACCATGTCGAGATGGCTGACTAATGCCATTTCTGCTTGTTTGCCAAACCAAACGCGGATTCTTTGTTCTCGCTGTTGTTGGGGTTGAAAATGCCCTTTAAATTCTGGTATTGGCGGCGGTGGCACGACGATATTATGTCCAAAATCCGTACCGCATACCCCACAATGGGAACAACCATCAAAGGCACAATCGGGTACGGTAGCGGCATTTAATGCCCGTTTTAAGTCTTCTTTGAGCCATTGTTTATCGATTCCCGTATTTAAATGATCCCAGGGTAAAGGGGCATCTAGGGCATCTTGAGAGGGCGTTTCGCCACGCTGAAAAATATTCCATTCACCGTTTTCTACCTGACGGTATTTCCAGGTAAGATCGGATTCGGCGATCGCTTGTTCCCATGCACTGTAAGCTTTATCTAAATTTTCCCACCAGGAATCCATACCCGCACCTAATTCCCAGGCACGTCTGACTACAGCCGCCAAACGGCGATCGCCCCTACCGACGAAATCTTCCATAGCCGAGATGCGAACGTCAGTATAGTTAACTTTTGTCCCGCGAATGCGGCGAAATTCTTCCCTTAATAGTTCTTGTTTGCGTTTGAACTCTGCGGTAGATACAGAATGCCATTGAAAAGGGGTATGAGGTTTGGGAGTAAAGTTAGAAATGGTGATATTAAAGTTAAGGCGTTTGCTGCTGATCTGACTGCATTCACGACGCAACCAGCGCACTGTATCGGCTATACCAATAACATCCACATCAGTTTCTCCTGGTAAGCCAATCATAAAATAGAGTTTGACCTTATTCCAGCCTTGTTCAACGGCGGTTTTAATCCCCCGTAATAATTCTTCGTTGTTTAAACCCTTATTAATTACATCCCGCATCCGTTGCGTACCTGCTTCGGGGGCAAAGGTTAAACCAGACTGACGCAAGCCACCGATAATATTAGCAATGTTTTCATCGAAGCGATCTACTCGTTGACTGGGTAAAGATAGAGAAATATTTTCATCTTGAAGACGGTTTTTAATCTCCATTCCCACAGCAGGTAATGCCAAATAGTCAGAACAACTCAAAGATAGAAGTGAAAATTCATTGTAACCAGTAGCCCGCATTCCCTTTTCGATCGCATCTACCACTTGTTCTGGTTCGACATCTGTAGCAGGGCGAGTTAACATTCCTGGCTGACAGAAACGACAACCGCGAGTACAACCCCGTCTAATTTCTACCGTCAGGCGATCGTGTACTGTTTGGATGTAGGGAACTAAACCAATAGAATAGGCAGGGATCGGCGTGGCAACTCTTCTGAGAATTCTTTTGGGAACGTCGGGGCGGTTGGGATATACTGCACCATCGGCACTCATGTCATAAAATCGTGGTACGTAAACCCCAGGAACTTGTGCCAAATCTAACAACAAGTCTGCTTTACTCAACCCTGTGGCTTTACCTTCTTTGATAACTAAACCAATTTCGGGTAATAATTCTTCGCCGTCTCCTAAAACTATAAAATCGAAGAAATCGGCATAGGGTTCGGGATTGGAGGTAGCAGTTTGCCCTCCAGCAAAAATCAACGGATAATCACCTGTAGCCCTTTCCTGCCAAGTTAAGGGAATTTGTGCAAGATCGAGCATTTCTAAGATATTAGTTGCTCCCAATTCGTAACTAAGGCTAAACCCTAAAATATCGAATTCTAAGAGTGATCGCTTTGATTCTAGAGCAAATAAAGGGGTGCTAGTAGAGCGTAACTTTGACGCTAAATCTGGTGCGGGCAAATAAGTGCGATCGCATAATTGTTGGGGTTGGGCATTAATAATGTTGTAGAGAATTATATGTCCCAAGTTGGATGCACCTACTTCATATACTTCTGGATAAGTTAACGTCCAACGTACCTCAGCAGTTTCCCAAGGCTTGTGTTTTGCGCCCAGTTCGTTACCCAAGTAGCGCGCTGGTTTGACAATATTAGAATCAATTAGATTTTCAAAAGCAAGAGTCACTGTATTCTCCTGTACTGCGATCAAGTGTTTGTTTAACTTTCTTCCGTTGTTCCCGTAACGAGATTGATATTATTGTCTCGTCAAGGTAAGGCTAAAGCCAAACAACGAACAAAAACAGCTACGGGCAATTCTCGCAACACTGTGGTTAAAACATTTTTAAATCTCGAAACGTATTTACGGTCTACTATGCCCTATGCCCTATAATATCAGGTTCGCTAAATGTTGTGGCTGACTGGGAGAGGGGGAGACAAGGAGACTGGGAGAAATTTTATTATCCGAACTTGATATAATTAGACATCATACTTTTGCGCTTCAATTTGTCTGATGGCGGTTAAAGCTGAATAACTAACTCCTGCTGTACCTTCTCCTGGGTGAGTGGAATCTCCTACTAAACAGAGGTGTTGGAAGGGGGTACGATTGGCAAAAGCAAAAGGTGCAAAAGTCGAGATGCGTTGTCCGATTCCTCCTACAATTCCTCGATCTCTAGCGGTAAATTTGGCAAAAGTTCTGGGTGTAGCGGCTTCGATATGAAGGATATTATCTGGTGTCAGATTAAAATATTTACCCAACAAAGCGATCGCTTCATCAGTATACTGTTGTTTGAGGCGATGGTAATCTTCTGGGGTATGTTTCCACCACAAATCTACATCGGTAAAAGAAGATGCCACAATGGTAGCTTGTCCTGTAGGGGCGCGTCCGTCTCCTGGTTTACTGACAGAAACGAATAATGAATTATTTTCCCCTATAGATAGATCGTGGTTGTAGAGAAATTGCAAGTGAGGGGGACAATTTTCGGGAATAGCTACTCTCTTTACTCCTAAATAAACAACAAATGCACCAGAGGCCGGAGGTAACTTATCTACCCGACGTTTGTAGTTGGCAAAACTTTTACCTAAATCCTGTTGTGAGTGGGCTAATAGTTGGACTAGATTCTGTACGGTGACGTTGGCTACTATTTCCTTTGCCGTTTCAGTAGAAACTTCTCCTGTTTTTAAATTGCGGATAGTTACCCCCGTTACTTTACCCTTGGCGGTATTAATTTTTTCCACACTGTGGCGCATTAATAATTTACCACCATATTTTTCTAACCCTGCTACCAAGCGATCGCTCAATACCTGCATACTTCCCTGGAGGTGAAATAAACCTTGGGGTGATTGGGAAACAGCTAAAGCAGTGGCGGCATATAATAGGGCGGTTTCGTCGGCGTTGACTTGAGAGTAGAGTTTTAATTGCAAGTCGAGAAAGGTTTTGAGGCGTTTATCTCTGTACAAGCCATAGAGTTTCAGTGCTTCTCCTACCGTCATTAAAGTAAAGGGTACGGTAATTAAAGTATCTATTCTGATCGCTGATGCTAATTGCCACAAATCCCAAAGGTTGCGGGGTGGTAACACCGGATCGCGCCCTTGAAACTTCCAGCTAGCTTGAAACAGACGGTTCATTAATTGCCAAAATGGTTCACTACCAGGAAACTGTTTCTGTCTTTCCGCTTGCCATTTTTTGGCATCGCGCCAAACATTAATCGGTTCTTTTTCTCCCGGTAAAAATACCGCACAGGCTGGATCGCACTCAGTGGCATCAGGAAGTTCAACAGCTAATTCCTGAAAAATGCGATGGTGAATTCCACCAGGTTCTAAACCCGCTACTTGAGTTGCCCCTACATCAAAAATAAAACCCCGACGCTGAAAAGTAGAAGCACAACCACCCGGTACGATGGCACTATCGAAAATCTTGACTCGATAACCCCGTTTCGCTAATAATGCCCCTGCGGTTAAACCTCCGATGCCCGCACCAATAACCACTACAGGGATTTGTTTGTCATTTTCAGCGATCGCCATGAACTTACTTTATATTTCTTAACACTCCCATTCATTTTAATCGGAAACAGAAAACAGCGATGGGAAATCCCTCATAAGTTTTAGTGAACACTAATTACCAAAAAACAACTAGGAAATAGTAATGTGACAGTTTTCAACCTGTAATATTGCTGAGTTTAAACGGCAGTTTTTATTTCATCGTAGAGATAGGTGGTTACAAAAGAGGAGTTATGTCTAGGAATGCTTTTAGTTTTTTAAATAGATTTTTGACAGCATCAATGTTAGTAGTATCCCTGATCGCTTGTCAGCAAATGCCCGAAAATAATAATAACACTTTTAATTTTTCTGACAATCCTACTTGGCAAAATTATCGATAAAATTTTAGAGTAAAAGTTTAAGTAATAAAGAACCAATTCCACCCATAAATTTACCGACATTAGAAGCACCGCGATCGCGATTAGCAATATTTTCTTCTGCTTGACGTATGGCTTCTACTTGATGTTGGAAATTAAGTGCTGTGTGATAACCGATTTGATGTTCTTGTTTTTTAAATAATTCTGCTGCTGTTTGAGCATTTTTTTGAGCGGCAATTTGATTGTCAAAGCGAAACTGAATTATTGCCAAACCCAAGTAAGGAGGAGCAAATTCTGGGTCTTGTTTGATGGCTCGTTGATAATGGGCGATCGCTGCATCATAATTACCTTTTTCGGCTTCTCTAACTCCCCAACGATGAAATTGTTCTGGGGTAGCAGCATCATCGGCAATACCTCTAACCCCTTCTAAATAAGCCGTATTTAAATCTACGTCGGTAAGATTAGTATTACCTAAATAGGCATTTCTCAAGTCAGTACCAGTTAAATTAGCACCACTTAAATCTGCACCAGTTAAATTAGCACCATTTAAGGAAGCACCAGTTAAATTAGCACCACTTAAATCTGCACCAATTAAGTTAGCCTGACTAAGATTAGCACTGATTAAATTAGCCTGTTTTAAGTCTGCACCAGTTAAATTTGCCATCACTAAACCAGAGTTACTTAGGTCGCATTGAGCGCATTTTCTTGTTCCCAAAAGTTGATTGAGATCGCTCAAATTTTCGGCTTGTAATGGTACGGATCTGGCAATAGTAGCTAATGTAGTAATTACAGTTAATACTGAGGCTTTCATAGGGCTTACTTGACATATATCTCAAAGATTCCGCCATTCTAGCCTGATCACCAATCAGTTACCAGTAATCAGCTTTTTTTCTTTAGTTAGATAAAAGAAAAACAATTACAGATTTAACCGCCAAATTCGGACACTATTATCCAGACTACTACTAATAAAGTGTTGACCATTTGCAGCGATCGCCACTGATAAAATTTTACCCGAATGTTCGGCAATAGTTTCTATTTCTTTCCCAGTTTTTAAATTCCATAATTTAATGCTGCCATCCCAACTACCACTAATCAAAATTTGAGCTTGGGGGTGAAAAGCCACTGCCGATACTCGGTCTGAATGTCCTGCAAGAGTATAAATTCTCTGACCTGTGGTAACATCCCATAAAATAACATGACGATTTAATCCTCCCGTAGCCAATAAATTACTGTCGGGACTAAAAGCAAGAGATAATATACCGCAATCGCCTCTAATAGCTCTAATTACCGTACCACTAGTAGCATTTCTAATTCTCAGTTGTTTTTCTAACCCACCGCTACAAAAGATACCACCATCAGGACTAATAGCCAAACAAGTTACAGTAGAGAGAGAGGAAGAGATATCGCGAATTTCTGTACCTGTTTTTAAGTCCCAAATTTTAATTGCATTATCTGCACCGCCACTAATTAAAGTATTATCGTTAAAGTTAATTGCCAAAGAATTAATTGCTTGAGAATGTCCGTTTAACCAACGACCCAAAGAAAGAATTATTTTTTGCTGTTGTAAATCCCAAACTTTTATAGTTTTGTCTTGACTCCCACTAAAAAGAGTTTGACTTTCTGGAGCGATCGCCAGACAATTTACTGCACCCGAATGACCTTTTAGAGTACAAATTAATCGACTACTATTTAATTCCCAAACTTTAATTCGAGCATCACTGCTGGCAGTAACAAAAAAATTATTTTTTCTACTAATAACTACAGAATTAACTGGTTTTTCATGTGGTATGAGAATTCGACTGAGACTTGCCAGGCGATCGCCTGTTTGCTTAAATGTAGTTTTAGCTGAAGTTTTAGTAGTTTTGGCTAACTTTAAAGCTGCGGCTTTTTGTAAGTCGGAGTTGGCTCGTAAATCGTAGCCTAATTTAGCTAAAATAAAACCTCGATATTGATAAGCTTCAATGTAATTAGGATCGAGACGAATTGCCAGAGTAAATGAATTTACTGCTTGTTGATATTCTTGAGCTACAGCTAAAATTATTCCCTGTTGATAGTGAAATTGTGGAGTATTAGTAGATACTGAAGAAGTTTTTTTAGGGGGACTGATAGTATTTATGTCCTGTTTAATCAGTTCATAAGCTTGATTGATCTGTTTAATTTTGATTTCAGCTTCTTGTCTTAAATTAGGATCTTCAATAAATCGATCTGGATGCCAAGTTTTGACAAGTTGGCGATAAGCTTGTTTGATATCTTTTGAAGATGCACCGGGTATAATTCCCAGAATTAAATAAGATTGAACCAAATCCTTCATAAGCTAAGATACTTCAGTACACATTATCTAACAAGCGATCGCGCTGGCAAAATTTACGATAAAACCCATAATTAGGCCAAGAAGATTGTCCTAAATTAAGAATACGAATGATTTCTAATCCTAGCAGCGATCTCGATCTGTATTTTACTCGGACAAATAATCGAACACCTTAGATTCAATCTACTAGAGAAGTAGCAATCAGGTAAAATAAACAACAATGATAAATAAATAGCAAAGCCAAATTCAGTTCCAGATATCAGCAAAGCAGCAATGCCGAAACTATATCGTCTATTTGGTAATTCAAAGCTACTTATAAATTTACAAAATGTTTAAAGGAGATACTAACTAATGGGTGGTGCATTTGCATTTGTTTTGATTATCGGTTTGTATACGGGAATCGCTTTGGGTTTATACTTTGGTTTGAGTAAGTTTAAAATTATCTAAGTTAGGTAAAAAAAATATGACTGTTCTCGATCCTTAAGGGATCGGAAGCGAGAAATCAGGAGTGAGGAAGTTGGCCTAAATTAATCCTCGTTCCTTTTTCTTTCTTCTTTCTTGCTTAAAATAATCATAAGAGCAGCAACAATTATCAATTCCACTGAAAACTCGATCTATGGTTGCTAATAGTTAAATAGTTAAGTTAAGGGAGATAAAAGATTGGACGATATTTATCAAGATTATATTAACCGAGTCGCAAGATTAACTCTTCCTGCCACCTGTTCCTTACAGCTTCAGAGTATCCAACAGTCTCCTAAATTTGTCGATGGTAAAGCGACATCGTTTCCTGGTTACAGCATAGTTACTCCCCCAGGTGCAGAGGATCGACTCAATGGTGATTTTTACCGTCAGATAGAAATTTTACAACAACAACTTTCCCTGCAATTAGAACCAGAGCTACTAATTTATTTACCCGCCAAAAGCTTTCACTTTACTTTAGCCGATTTAATTTGGGACAATACCTATTCTCAAGTTTTAGAAACTAATCCGAATTTTGAATCAAATCTCCAACAACGAATAGCAGATATTTTTCAACAATATCAATACCAGATTGAAATTGTTCAACCGATAAGATGGCAATTATGGGGAATTGTGGTCAGACCTCGTGCTGTCATGGCTTGCATGGTACCAGAGAATCAAGAAAGTTATGACAAAATTGTTGAACTACGCCGTTTTATCTATCAAGATAAAGGTCTAATTGGTCTGGGAATCGAACAACAATATGACTTTACGGCTCATATTACTCTGGGATATTTTAACAATATTCCCGGTAATTTAAATCGCAGCAGCCTGTGTGTGACTCTCTCGCAAATTAATGACCGCTTGCTAGAAACTCAGCCACCTATATTTACTATCGAACGAGCAGAATTGCGCAAGTTTGACAGCATGATTAACTACTATCGCGAATTGGATTGGCCGACCATATCATTTAAAAATGGCTAAATCCTTAAATCATTTTACTGTTTGCCATTCCCTGCATTAAAAATTTCTCTACGGCATCTCGTTCTAAAAGCTGAGAAATTAGGTGTCCCTGTACGCGATCGCATTTTAATTTTTTCAGTAGATTAAACTGATAGGAAGTTTCAATACCCGTAGCCGTAACAGTCAGATCCATTTGATGGGCGATAGTAATGATTTGCTCGATCAGTAAAATCGCTGAAGCTTCTTGGCGGAGATTTAGTTCTTCCTGACCGATATTGGCAATCAAAGAGCGGTCTATTTTAATTTCATCAAAGGGAAAACGATGTAAACAAGTCAAAGAAGAATATCCAATCCCAAAATTATCCAAACATAATTTAATTCGACGTTTTTTGATACTTTGTAAAATATGGACAGCTTTGGGTAAATCTTCTAGAATTGCAGTTTCGGCAATATCAAATTTGAGATAACAACCTTGAAGCTGAGTTTTGCGGAGAATTATATCTATTTTAGCAATTAAATTGGGGTGAAAAAGCTGTTTGGGAGATAAATTGACGCAAATAGTCAGGTTTTTGTGCTGTTCGTGACGCTTTTGCCAATAATAGAGATAACTACAAGCTTGTTTAATTACTAAATCCCCAATAGCGGTGGTTAAACCCACTTCCTCGGCTGGGGCAATAAAATCTTGGGGTAAAATTACACCTTTTGTAGGGTGATGCCAGCGTAATAATGCTTCTAATTCTAAAATGTTACCTGTAGTTAAACAAGCAATAGGTAGATAATAATTAACAAATTCCTGACGTTTGATGGCTTGCTTTAATTCTAATTCTCGATTGGCTAACTCGATATCATCTTGGAGTTGAATATACATCTCTGGACGAAATATTTCATAGCCATCTCCTCCATTATCTTTGGCTTGATGTAGAGCGATATTGGCATCACTAAACAGACGATCTGCATCTTGATAATCTTGATTGCCAATGGCAATCCCCATATTCATGTCGATGGCAATCTTGCGTCTTTTAATCGCAAATGGTTGAACTAACTTTTGTTTGATTTTATGTACTATAGAAATGGCATTTTGGCGATCGCTAAGATTATCTATAAAGATGGCAAATTCATCTCCCTCTAAACGGCTCAATAAGCTAGACTCATCTAAACAAGAAGCTAGAGTAGTGCCAATTGTCATCAGCAACTGATTGGTTTCTAGATGTCCTAAAGTATGTTTAATGGTTTTAAAGCGATCGCATTCTAGTAAAATAACAGCAAAAAAATAATTTGGTTGGGTTTGAGTTGTTTTCAGAGCTTGTTTGAGACGACTCATAAAAGAATTACGATTTGCCAAACCTGTAATTGGATCGTGAAGAGCCATTCGCAATAGGTTATCTTGTGCCTGTTGGCGGCGAAGAATTTCTTGTTTTAGTTTTTCATTACTAATTTCTATTGCAGCAGTACGTTCTTTTACCTTGGCTTCTAATTGCTCGTTTAACTGGAGAATTTGTTTTTTAGCTGACTGTATTGCTATTTGATTGGCAACTCGAATTGCTACTTCTTGAATCTGAAAGGGTTTGGTAATATAATCTACGCCACCAACGGCAAATGCTTTCTTTTTATTGGTAAAATCATCTAAAGCACTGAGAAAAATTACTGGTATTTCTTTGGTTACAGAATCGGCTTTTAATTGTTCGCAGACTTGATAACCATCCATTTCTGGCATTTGAATATCTAACAAAATTAACTCTACCCAACCCGATCTAGCCATTTCTAAAGCTTCAAAGCCATTACTAGCACGACAAGTTTGATAACCGCGTTTGTGCAAAATAGCAGCTAATAAATCGAGATTGTCGGGAGTATCATCAACAATCAAAATATTAACTTGAGGATTTTCCGTCTGAGTTATATTCAAGACAACTAAATTAATTTACTTCATACCGATAGTTTTATAGTTCCCCAAAATAATTAACTTATTAAATGCTTTGTACAAAATTAACAATTTAGTTCTTTTCGTGGTTTATTCCTTTATAATCTCGATATTTCTACTTTTCATTGCGGCGACAAACAAATCTGTGGGTAAAGCTTGTTCTATAGGATAGATGCCAGGCTGTTTGAGTTGGCCTTGCAATAATAGTTCGGCAATGCTACCCGTCCCCGCTCCTGCGGCGATCGCTGTATTCTCGTGAGTCATTGTGGCAAGATATTTAGTATGCTTACCTTGTTTTTCTCCAGTAATTTCAGCACGCATCGCTACACCAATACCGCTAAAACGGTCTGTTACTGATGTCATTAAATAACTGACGCGAGAAAAAAATTCAATGCCTTTGGGACTTTCTACCCAAGCAGAGGGAAAAATATGAGCAGTAATCCAAGTTAAATGATTGTACCAATCGGGAATTGAGCCAAATTTAGTAACGATAGTTTTGGCACGAAAAGAGTCAGCAAAAGTATAGGTTTCTGGTACGTCAAACCAATATACCCCTGTTTTACCATAAGGTTGGGGGAATTCAATAATTTCTCGCTCGGTATAGGGGGAAATTTTCTGCCACTTACCATCAATCCAGGCATCAAATTGATTTTTTAATCCTAAAAAAGTTGTCCGCATTACGGTTAAACCCGCGCCACCCGAACCTGCAACTACATAACTTAAATGAATTTTATCTACCGAGTCAAACTGTTCTACACCCTGTTTGACCATACTATTAGAAATACCAGGAAAAATTCCCGTATTTAAAATTGCTGTAATTCCTGCCGCGATCGCTTTTTCTCGATGTTTAATTACTCGTTCATAAAAAGAACGATGATCGCTAACATCTAAATAATTAACTCCTAATTCAATACAGGTTTCTAAAACTCTACCATCTCGATAATGAAAAGGGCCGGCACAGTGAATTACCAAATCTACAGAAGCGATTGCTTGTTTTAATTGTTCTCGATTGTCTAAATCTAAACTTAAAAACACCAAAGGCGATGCAACTGTTTGCTGAATATTTCTGGAAGTAACTATTATTTCCGCATCAGTATGAGTGGCAAGATCTTGCGCTACACTGTTGCCAATTCTGCCATGACCACCAATTATTAAGACTTTTTTGTTCATAGGATAATAACTAGGGAGTAAGCAATAATCATACCTTGTCGAGTAACAGTATTTTTATATCGAGCGATCGCATTTAACAAATTTCGAGCAATATATAGCAATTCTCGATCGCTTTAAGTTTAAAAACTAGATATTTTTTTAAAGATATCAAGAAGATGTAATTTTTCTCACTGCTATCGATAATTTATCAGACTATAACAGTAATATCACCGAAATGATAGAGCAATATAGTCGATTAATTATGTTATTTAATTCTTATGTATTTATCTTTTTATTCTTACCAATTACTTTGGTAGGATATTTCGTTTTAGGTAAGTTTAAATTAATTTCACTAGCTAAAATTTGGTTGTTAGTTACATCTTTATTTTTTTATGGCTATTGGAATCCACCTTATTTAATTTTAATGTTGGTTTCTATTGTCTTTAACTATTCTATGGGAAGGGCGATCGCTTTTGCTCCATTGAAAAGTCAACAGGCAAAAATATTATTATGGTGTGGTATTGGAATTAATTTAGCTAGTATTTGTTACTACAAATATGCCAATTTTTTGTTGTCTAGTGTTAATGAGGTATTTAAAACTAATCTTCCTCTCAATGAAATTTTCTTACCATTAGCAATATCTTTTTATACTTTTACCCAAATCGCTTATTTAGTGGATGCATATCGGGGAGAAATTAAAGAAGCAAAATATGACCTTGTTACATACAGTTTATTTGTTGTCTTTTTTCCTCAGTTAATTGCGGGGCCTATTTTACGCCATGATGAACTTATTCCACAGTTGCACAAGCTGAGAAATTTTATATTTTCTCACAAAAATTTTGCCTATGGTATTACTTTATTTAGTTTAGGAATGTCGAAAAAGGTTTTAATTGCCGATAATATATCTCCTTGGGTAACTACAGTTTTCAATCATGCTAGTGATGTCAGTTTTATTGAAGCTTGGGTAGGAGCTTTAAGTTATACTTTTCAACTTTATTTCGATTTTTCTGGTTATTCAGATATGGCAATTGGATTGGGGTTGATGTTTAATATTCGTCTTCCAATTAATTTTGATTCTCCTTATAAAGCTGAATCTATTAGTGACTTTTGGCGACGTTGGCATATTACTTTATCTAACTTTTTACGAGATTATTTATATATTCCTTTGGGGGGAAGTCGTCAGGGAGAATTACGCCGCTATACTAATTTAATTACTACTATGCTCTTAGGTGGGTTATGGCATGGTGCAGGGTGGCAATTTATTTTATGGGGAGGATTGCATGGCATCTATTTATCAATTAATCATTGGTGGCGCAAGTTCAAAAAACCACTACCATCATTATTAGCTTGGATGATTACTTTTACGGTTGTTATTTTTAGCTGGGTGTTATTTAGAGCAGTAACTCTTAATGATGGCGTAAATATTATTCAAGCAATGTTAGGAATTAAAGGTATTATTTTACCTGGAGAGCCACAAGGTAAATTAGCCTTTTTAAATAATTTAGGTATTGAATTAAAAAGTTGGACACAATTAAATTATTTACCCAGACTTAATAACAGTAAATCATTAGCTATTTTAGCTTTATTGGGACTGACTGCGTGGATAAAACTACTACCTAATACCCAAGATTTGTTAAAAATAATGCAGCCTAATTGGTTGTGGGCCATGGGTGTCGGATTCTCCGCCAGCTTATGTTTATTATCCCTCAATCGCGTTTCTGAATTTCTGTATTTTCAGTTTTAAAATTCATAGTTAATCGCCAAGTTATTATCGAGTAAAGTCAATGGGATATAGTTCGAGTTTTTTGAAAGTTAATTTAAATACTTCTAAGGAAATATTTAAACCCAAGCCAAATTATTCTAAGTTTAATTAT
>JBHJNX010000015.1:0-5511 GCA_050330335.1 Pleurocapsa sp.
GGATAGAATAACTGTACTCCTTGTTTGGTAAAGGTGTCGCTGAAACAGGAAAGCAGATGACCGAGAGGAATAGCGATCGCGGTTTTAATATTTATATCCCCTAGTAAAAAGCACATCAGAACACTAACCGCAGTAATGGAAGCTGTAGCTAGTAATGAATGGGTAATTGACCTGTGAGGAAAACGATCCTCGATCCAAGAACTAATAGGAAAGAAGATTTTACCAATGGTTGAAGTTGTTGTATCTAAATTTGGAAGCTGTGAGCCAATGATTGATAGTCCCAGGAGGAGAGGATCGGCAGTACCGAGGATTAGGGAAGTTCCAGCAGTTGCGATCGCTGCGTGAGTAATTGCAAGCATTCAAGGTAAAGATAGTAGATTACTTTACAAGTTTGGATTTTGGGAAAGCGATCGTCAGTTATAAAGATCACTAGCGGAAAACCTTCGCAGCGATCACGGTGGAGCTTTGGCACAACTGCGGTATAGAGATTTTAGATTTAGACTGTCAAATAAGAGATAGCATTATGGATAAGCGTATTAAACTGCACCAGCCTAACTAATTATATAGTTAGAAACCTTTGAGGAAAATCGATGCGAAGAACGATAACTTTACTGGTTCTTGTAACTTCGCTTCTTGCAAGCTGTAGTAATCCAAGGATCGACACCTCATCAGAGAACACAATGAAGTCCTCAATAGAGAAAGTTCGCCAGTCCCTTCCAGAAGACAAAAGAGGAGAAACGGAACATTACCAGAACATAATCACCTTCTTTATTGATAAAAAGAACGTGGAGTAATTTGACCAACGGTCACCCGCAGGCACCTTCGTTTGACGGAGGTGTACGGGTGACTTGGATAATAATTCTCAAGAATCTATGATTAATGAGAATTATTGAGGTTCAAGCATTAAGTTAGCGTAAATAATACCCTAGCTTAAATCCCATTTATGAGATTAACTTTTTTCTTCAAGATTAAATCCCGCTTTTTGAACGATTTCAGATGCACTTCATCTGTGGGGCTACCGAATGTGGGTTTTAATGGGAGCGAAGCGACTTGACCAATGACCAATGACCAATGACCAATGACCAATGACCAAAAACTAATAACTTTTGAGATTAAGAATTATTTTCGCGCATAGTTCTAATGATCTCCAAAATTGACATTGTTTCAATTTTCAGCATAGCCACAGTAATTGTACATGGTTGTGGAATTGTCTGTGCTGCTCATGCAGTAATGACGGTGCGTTCATCTCGTGGTGCGATCGCCTGGGGCATTTCCCTGGTTACTTTTCCTTGGTTGGCTATTCCTCTGTATTTAACTTTAGGTAAAAATCGATTTTACGCCTACGCTAAAGCCCTACAAAATGCTTATTTAGAACAGTACCAATTAGTCAGTCAGGTATACAGTACGATTTTGGAATTTAAAGCGGTGATTCCAGCTAAATTTGCTACTTTAGCCAAACTTGCCGCGGTATTTACTCCTCTGCCTTTTACTTCTGGCAACGAAGTAGAGTTGTTGATTGATGGTCAGCATACCTTTAGAGAAATGTTAGGGGCAATCTCTACAGCCCAAGAATATATTTTACTACAATCTTATATTATTAATGACGATCGCCTTGGTAATGATTTTAAACAAGCTCTAATAGAAAAAGCCAAACAGGGAGTTCGAGTTAATCTCCTTTACGATAAAATCGGCTCGCGCCAATTATCCCGTAATTATCTCAAATCTCTACGCAATCATGGTATCAGAGTTCGTGGTTTTGGTAGTACCAGAAGAAAAGGCAATCGCTTTCAAATCAATTTTCGCAACCATCGGAAAATTTTAATTGTTGATGGAAAAATCGCCTTTATGGGTGGTTTGAATATCGGTGATGAATATTTAGGCAAAAATTCTCGTTTTAGTTCTTGGCGAGATACTCATCTTAAAATTCGTGGTGCTGCGGTGCAATGTTTGCAAAGTGTCTTTTTAGGAGATTGGTATTGGGTTACTAGAGAAATTCCTCAAGTTTGTTGGCAAATTCAACCATCGAAAACTGATAATCAACAGGTGTTAATTTTACCCACAGGGCCTGCTGATCCCCTGGATAATTGTAATTTATTCTTTCTCAGTTTAATCGAGCGATCGCAGCATAGATTATGGATTGCTAGTCCTTATTTTGTTCCTAATAATTCTTTACTCAATGCCTTAAAATTAGCTGCTCTACGTGGTGTGGACGTGAGAATTATTTTACCAGACCGCCCTGATCGCTTAACTGTATATTTATGTTCTTTTTCTTACTATAGCGAGCTTGATGCAGTAGGAATTAAGTTGTATCGTTATCAGTCTGGATTTATGCACCAAAAAGTTATTCTTGTTGATAATGATCTAGCAGGAGTGGGTACAGTTAATTTAGACAATCGTTCTTTCTTTTTGAATTTTGAAGTCATGACCTTTTCCATTGAGGAACACTTTATTGCAAGTGTTGAAACTATGCTTAATAATGATTTAAAGGTTTCTCGCTCGATAAATCTCAACACCTATAAGAACAAACCTTTTTGGTTTAAGTTAGCTGCTAGAGTCTCCCGTTTACTAGCACCACTACTTTAATTTGGGTTAAGACAATTGGCATTGGTGAATGCGTAATGTTTTAACTTTTGGGGGTTTGGGTGTCCATGTATCCCAAGCCAAACAAGAGGCTCGATGCCTCGTAGATTGGCATTTTACCATTAACTATTTTTTGTGGTAGAATATAGACATGATACTAAATTATGTCTACCGCATTTACCCTGATAACAATCAAATTGACATAAAATAACTTCTTATTCTCTGCTTTCAGAGTGTGTTTATCAAGTAAATATTAAACTGTTAAAAATGTGATACAAGCAGTTTGCTATCTTGACTAAATTGAAGATCGCGACAACTCCTAAGATATATTATTTATTGCTTGAAATGCAGTTCTATCATTTACACGATATTGGGTAAAATGCTGTCAAGAATTATACTGTTTAGCTTGCATATTCCAAAGAGTTGCGTATTCCCCATTCTGCTGTAAAAGTTCTTTATGTGTTCCTTTTTCAACAAGTTTGCCTTTCTTCAAAACAATAATAAAATCAGCCATAAAAACTGAAGCCAAACGATGAGTTACTAAAATAGCTGTCTTACCATTTACTAGCTCAGAAAAATTATGGTAAGTTTCATATTCGCTACGAGGATCTAATGCTGCGGTCGGTTCATCTAAAACTAAAATTTGAGATTGTTTTTGACGAATGAAAGCTCTAGCAATTGCTATCTTCTGCCATTCTCCTCCAGAAAGCTCAGTACCATCGAATTGCTTTCCTAAAAGAGTATGATACTTATTTTCTAGTATGTCTATTTTTTTAGATATTCCCGCTTTTATAGCTGCAAGTTTTAATTCTTCTAGATTGTTTAATGACTTTAAATTTCCTAAAGCGATATTTTCGCCAACAGAAAGAGAATAATGAGAGAAATCTTGAAAAACTACAGCTATTTGATGTCGCCATTCTTCTAATTTTAAATGTTTAAGTTCTATACCGTCTATCAAAATTTTCCCTCTTGTTGGATCATAAAATCGAGCTATAAGTTTAATCAAAGTAGTTTTACCAGAACCATTTTCCCCAACTAAAGCAACAGTTTTACCAGGCTTTAAAGTGAAAGAAATCTCTTCTAAAGCCAGTCTACCGTCTGGATAAGAAAATGATACTTTTTCAAAGGTAATTCCAGACTTGATTGGTAGCGGAACTGATTTATTAGAGACAGTAATTGGCATAGTTGGTTGGCTATCTAGAAATTTATAGAGACGCTCCATAAATATGAGCGTTTCTTGCATGGTGAAAACGCTATTGATAAGCTGAATTAAATTATTCTGAATCTGAGCCAATGACTGAATAAAAAGCAATATATTTCCATGACTTAATTTGCCACGAAGAGCTTGTATTACTACCCAGTAAAAAGCAAAAGCATTAGCCGAAGCACTTAATACTGCTAAAAAACTGCGGATAAAAGCTTTTTTTGTACGCAAAATACGCATAGCTTGATATTTATCCTCAAAAGCTTCCAAATACCTTCGGATAAATAAAGAACCTATGTTAAAAAGCCGTACTTCTTTGGCATAAGTATCAGTCAGCATCACTGAAGAATAATACTGCATCTTGCGAGCTTGAGGACTTTTTTCTGACATTGTCTCCCAAATATCCCATTGTATTTGGAAAGAGAAATAAGCTTGAGGTAAAAATGATAACAGGATTAATATGGGAATCCACCAACCTAAAGGTAATAACAAAATAAACATGGTGACCATAGTTATCAACTCTCGAAAAGCTATACTAATCGTACCTAGCAGATTAGTAGGTTGATAAACTACCTGTTCTTGAATTAATTGTAATTTGTCATAAAAATGAGAGTCTTCAAAATGCACAATATCTTTGAAGCTATAAGCTTTATTAAGAAGCAAAAAATTTACATGAGCAGTCAGTTTTTCTTTGACATTGGCAAAAGCTGCTTCTGAGAAAGGAGGCAAAAGATTTTGCAACAAGATAGCTGCTACCCAGCCTGCTATGAGACTAATCAAAGTCCAAAAGCTAAATTCTAGGTCTGAACTAGAAGTCATAGCTACTGCATCAACTACTTGTTTATTAATCCAAATAGCAATTCCTGGGACAACACTTTGTAGCAAAAGAGTAATACAAAAAAAGTAACTTCTCTCGGTGCAGCTATCCATAACAACTTTACAGAGCGAATAAATAAATAACTATACCGAGAGAAGAGGCTAATTATACGGTTAACTCTTCTCAAAAATTTTTTGAGCGATGTACTCATAAAAAAAGTAAAATTGTAAAAAACCAATGTATTAGTTCAAGTAAACTATGTAATCCACTTTATTTGTATTTCGATACCAAACTTAGTATAAAATTTACGAAGTCACAAGATAGTTAATATGTCATCAAGTAAATAACATTAGACCTCTTGCACGAATAATTTTGTAAATGCCCAAATGCAATTTAGAATGTGCGATTTAGCGAATTAATACTAATCGCTGAAACCTTATAATTTCGTATTTATGCAAGAGGTTGATTTTTAACACATAATTATTTTACGATAAAGTTGCTCGGTATATTCTGGTTCATGAAATGGTCTGCCATCTACTTCTACCCATGCATGAGAACTAAATGGCTTAATTTTCACTCCTACACACCAAGTTATTATCAAACCTTCGGATAGCGCAAAGAGCGTAAGGGCTAATGACAATTCCATACAGGCTATTCTTCCAGGAAAAAAGGATATAGCTTGATTGATTGATTCCCATGCAATGTTTGCTTCTTCAATATTTATATTGTTATGGCAATGCTGCTTGGCCGCAACAATAATTTTACTAATTCCTGAAAATGAAAAACAACGTCAAAAATTATGCTTTTCTTCCGTTATGCGACGCAACCAGACTTCGCAGGCTAACGTGTATATAAACTGGCGCAAAGTGGTTGATATTCCAATACATAGTTTGTCAGTATTAGTTATTAA
>JBHJNX010000016.1:0-17822 GCA_050330335.1 Pleurocapsa sp.
ATCAATTGGTTGCGTAGGATCGGCGACAATCTTTTCCAACAGTATTTGCCAATGCTCTGCCATGGTGGCGATCGACGAAGATGAAAATAGATCGCTATTGTATTTCCAGACTCCAATTAATTGAGCTTCAGATTCCGTTAGAGACAGTGACAAATCAAAATCAGCCATGCCGTTATCGACCTCTAATTCTTCAACAGTTAAACCAGATAGAGTTGGTGTAGTCCTGTCATTATTTTGAAGCACAAACATAACTTGGGATAGGGATCTTTGTCCCAACCCCAAATCTTGGACTAGCTGCTGTAAAGGAAAATCTTGATGAGCATAAGCCCCAGTTACAGTTTTACTGACTCGACCTAGTAATTCCTTAAAACTTGGGTTGCCAGATAAGTCGCTACGTAAAATCAGGAGGTTAACCAAGTAACCCATAAGCTGTTTGAGTTCGGGACGATTACGGCTGGCAATGGGACTACAGACAAAAAGGTCATCTTGCTCGCTATAGACTCGAAGTAGAATTTTAAACGAGGTTAGTAAGGTAGCAAAAAGAGTTGCCCGCGATTGATAACTAAGCTGTTTTAGCCCATCGGTGAGGGAGGGAGAGAGAGTTAACTTATAGGTAGAGCTTTTGCGGGTTGCTAGGGCTGGGGGCTGATAGTCTATGGGGAGGGCTAACTCTTGAAGATCTGTACCGAGTTTAGTTTGCCAATAGGAATTTAAGGCAGCCAAAAAATCATTTTGTAACCACTGGCGTTGCCAAACTGCAAAATCAGCGTACTGGATCGATAATTCGGGTAGAGATGAAGATTCACCCTGAGTAAAAGATTCGTATAGGGCAGCTAATTCTCGCCAAAAAATTCCTTCAGACCAACCATCAAAGACAATATGGTGAACGGTTATTAGTAATAGATGCTCGGTTGGTTCAAGCTCAACCAGACAAGCCCTTAAAAGATATTCACTGGTGAGATCGAAAGGTTGTTGAGCAACTTTTTGAATAAGTTGAGCGATCGCAGTTTCTTGTTCATCAGAAATTAACGATGATGGCAGTTGCTTTACGGTCAAACTCCAGTCTTCCTCAGTCTCAGTAACGATCTGAACTGGATTATTATCCACGGTAGCAAATTGCGTTCTTAAGGCTTGATGACGACGCAAAATTTCTTTAAAACTTTGTTCTAAAGCGGTAATATTAAGCTGACCCCGTAAACGTAGTGCGAAGGGAATATTATAAGCCGTACTTCCCGATGATAATTGTTCGAGCAACCAGAGGCGTTCTTGGTTAAAAGATAGCGGTAAATCGCGATCGCGATCTACAGGCACTAATGGCGGTGCTTGATTTTGCAGACTAATAACCGTTCTAATAGCTTGCCAAAGATCGTTTGCTGCTTCGGCAGATTTAGCTTCGGCTGTAGCGATCGCCTTATTGTTTTGAGTTGTGATAGATTTCATTTTTTATTACTACTAACTTTTTTTATTCCTTGCTTTTTCTCAATTAATTCGACGATTTTGGCAACGGTTTGAAAATTATCAAAGCTAATTTCATCAGTTTCAAACTTGACATCAAAAGTATCTTGCAAGTTAAAAATGAGAGACATGGCGTTAATTGAATCTAGTCCCAGACTAAAAATATCGGTTTGATCCCCCAGGTTTTGCTCCTCGACGTGGGGCAACAACTCCAAAATCACATCTTGGATTTTCTGTTTTACTTGTTCAACAGTCATAGTTTTCATTACTTATTACTTATTACTCCTCGTCACCCTTTTGTAGTTAGCAAGTTACGAATAGGAATGCCCGATACTACAGTTCCACAGGTGTGAATAGTAACGTTTCTATTTGTCTTGAGTCGTTCGTAAGCGGATAAAATAATGTTTTCTGTAGCTGACCAACTAATACATTTATCAGTGACGGAAACACCATATTTCAATTGCCCTAAATCTTGTGGAATTTTTTGATTACCTTCAGATAAATTAGATTCGAGCATCATGCCGACAATAGACTTATTGCCATCGGCTATTTGTTGCAGGATATCCTCCAGCACCGCAGCCTGTAATTGATGATCTTTGTTTGAGTTGCCGTGACTACAATCAATGACAATATTTTGCGGTAAATTTAGCTCTTGTAACTTCTGTTCTGCCCTCGTTACCGTAGCTGCATCAAAATTGGAAGCGCGATCGCTTCCCCGTAGAATAAGATGACCGTAATGATTACCTTTAGTTTTAAACGTGCTAACTTGTCCCTGGAGATTGAGTCCCAGAAAATTATGAGGCATCCTAGAAGATTGAATGGCATTTAAAGCCACTTGAAAGTTGCCATCAGTATTGTTTTTAAACCCGACAGGCATCGACAGCCCACTAGCCATTTCTCGATGAGTTTGCGATTCAATTGTCCTCGCGCCAATGGCCGACCAAGAAATTAATTCGGCTAGATACTGAGGGGTTATGGGATCTAAGGCTTCGGTAGCAGCAGGTAGACCGATTTCGGCAATTTTAATCAGTAAATTACGTGCGGTATGTAGACCCTTCTGCATATTGAAAGAATCATCTAGATCGGGATCGTTAATTAATCCTTTCCAGCCTATGGTTGTCCTGGGTTTTTCAAAGTAAACCCTCATCACAAGCAACAATTTATCCTTAACTCGTTCGGCTAAGGCTTTGAGCTTTTGAGCATAATCTCGTGCAGCTTCGGGATCGTGAATCGAACAAGGGCCGACAATTATAAATTTTCTGGTGTCTTTTCCCTCCAGAATGGCCTGTAATTCTTGTCTGCCTCGCAAAACGGTTGCGATCGCGGCTTCGGTTAAAGGTAGCTGATTTTTGAGTTGAACTGGGGTCAATAAAGCTCTAGAAGATTCGATGTTGACATCTAGTATGGTTTCGACGTTCATAATTTATTCTCTTTAGACTAGAGCTTTGCGCAGAATTTTACCCAAGGGACTTTTGGGAATTTCTTCGCGGAATTCAATAATCTTGGGTACTTTAAATTCAGCTAATCTGGCTTTACAGTATGCCGAAATTTCTTTGGCATCACACTTTGGCGAACCATCGGTAACAATGACTGCTTTAACGATCTCTCCAGCAAAAAAGCCTTTAGCACCAACGACAACCACTTCTTTAATGTTTGGGTGAGTAACCAAAACATCTTCAATTTCAATCGGATCGACCTTACGTCCTCCTGTATCAATTAAGATTTTCTTTCTGCCAGTAATATAAAGACGACCAGACTTATCGATTTTCCCTAAGTCACCAGTAAAATATGCTCCATCCTTAAAGGCTTGTTGGTTGAGTTCGGGCAGATTGTGGTAGCCACTGGTTAGGGTCTCGCTTTTAATCACGATCTCGCCAATTTTCCCTACGGGCAATTGAGTTCCGCGATCGCCGATAATTTTGAGTTCCACGTTTTGCATCGGACGACCAACCGAACCATAAGGTTTATCTGCATCTTCTAAGTCGATCGCCACCGAACCTGCTTCTGTGCAACCATAAAGTTGTTTGATAGAGATGCCAAATCTTGCCCAAAATCGTTCAAAAATGTCTTGAGAGAGGAAATTACCAGCAGAGAAACATAATCTTAGACAGGTTAAATCAGCTGGAGTATCGGTCGGTGTTTCTGCCAGAGTATTAAAGATATAAGGTACTGCTGGCAAAATAGTAATTTGCTCTTGTTCGATTAGTTCTAAAACTCTCAAACGTCTAAAAATAAAGGGAACTTCTACGGGTGTTCCCTGTTGCCGAAATTGCTCTAAAATGACTAAAGTCGCTCCGTTATGTATTGCAGCCAGCAAGCAATTTCCCAAGCCATGAGCGTGATACATGGGAACTAAACATAAAATATTGTCGGCGATCGTTATTTTGGCAGTCTGCGTAAAATTATTGACCTCATGGTACAAATTGTGTTGAGTTCTGCCGACTCTTTTGGGTCTGCCTGTAGAACCAGAAGAATATTGATACAAGAAATCTTCTGGGTTCAAAACGATATTTTCGGCGATCGCATCTTCAGTCTCTTTTAGCAAGATCAGATCGTAAAAATAGGTTGATCTAAGAGTGGCTGCATCAATAGTAATCAACTCGATTTTTCGCTCCGATTGGGAGATAATTTGCTGACAAAGCTCCGCTCTAGTGATATCGGTAATAATTACTTTGGCATTACTATCATTGATATAGTAACTAAGTTCTTCTTCCTTAAATAAATGGTTTAAAGGCAAGAAAATAGCATTTAGTTGGGCAGCAGCATAAAAGCTAACCACAAATTCGGAGCAGTTGGGTAAGACTACTGCAATACAGTCAGAAGAACAGATTCCTAAAGAACTGAGTCCTTTACTAAATCCTTTAACTAGATCGAATAGTTCTCGGTAAGCAATTCTTCGGCGATCGTCAACAATAGCGATCTTTTCGGGATATTTTTGAGCAATCTCAACTAGATTCTGTTCTAGCATATTTAACCTCAAGAAGATTAGGTAGTGGGTAGTGGGGATTAAAATTCTGCCTGAAAATAGCTGGCGGGGAATTTTTCGGTAATGGTCATGATTGGCTGGCGTTGAGAAAAGACGCGATAAGTGCGCGAAAAAATCTTATCTTCTGGTTGAAGGGGAAAATAAGCTAATAGTCGATCCGCAGTTTCTTCGGCAGTATCAATTATTTCCTTAAATGTTTCCAGCTTGTGTTCCAACCAAAGTCTACCCAGGGGAGTTTTTGAATGTAACAATTCATTTTTAAACTTTTCGTCTAATCTTTCCGTAACTAAAATTGATTCGGCATAAATAAAATTTTTGCGGCTAATTTTCCCTTGAAGTAATACTTTGCGTTCGATTACTTCACTACCCTGTTTTACTGCCAATGGGGGAATATCTTGAGTAATAGAAACTATTCCTTCAGACAGTTTAACTATCCGAATTTTTTCAAACAAATAGGCTTCTAATATTTCGGTTAGAGTTCCATCAGTGGTCAGTACGATACGTTGTAGGGTACTTAGTCTTGACGGATCGATATGATTGCGGATCAAGGATCGATTTAAATCCTCACGCATCATCTCATTTTGATTTACTGTGGTGGTAATTGTTTGAGCTGTCATCTTTGATTCTCCTAAAGCTGTAAATGTTTAAATAGAAAAAAACTATGCCACAATCGCGATCTGTTCTTCGCTAAGAGAAGGTGTGTTAGACAATATGGCAATTTCAGAAGCGACAATCGAACCACTGCCATCAGGATCGAAACTCAGTAGACCAGTATCAGTTTCGTAGGCAAAACTAGCCCCAGTTCTTAAAGAGCGAGGGTTTGTACTGCTAACAAAAACTTTAGTTTCCGAATTTACTTCTATTTCAAATTCTGTTAAGTTGGTGTCAGCAACTAAGCCACCACCAAAACCAGAAGCAGAGAATACCAGGCGATCGCTCGGACTAAAATCAGTAATAGTATCAACTGCTTTGACTATAGTCAGCGATATTATCGAGATCGACAGTTAAATTGCTGGAAGTATCTTTGAGCGAGATGAGATCGATTGCCATAACAAATATAATCTAGAAACAACTTAACCAACTTCTCACTAGATTTTTTAGCTCTAAGACAGAGCTATTTTCCGCATCTGTTTAGTAACTACGCCAAAATAAGCATCTTGTTCGGCTCTTAGGCGATCGCACAATCTGTTATCGGGAAGTATTACATCGTCATAGGTCAGTACAGAATCTTTAGCAACATCTCGCTTGAGACGACAACCTTCAGCTAATCCCATTGGTAATAGATTTTCCGCACGGGCTACATCGTAGTTTTCACACTGTCCGTAGGTCATGTAGTAACCAATTCCATCAAGCTGTTCTCCTGCTTTTAAGTCAATTTTAGCTGTTGTCACCACATCTACTTGAGGTTTACCGAGAGGACTCATCACCGCATCCTGCAATAGAACCACTCTGGCGACAGACAAAGGCACTTCAAAGTGGCAGAGATGATAAGGAGTATAAAAACTATAGAGAGGGCCTTCTCCCAATTTGTATAAATTGAGATAGTGCTGTTGTTTGGGGTCATCGTGAGTAGCAAACACGTATACGCCAGGACCAGGTTTTGCCCCGACAACATAATCGACAATGCCACCCAACTGTTTGAGCTGCTCGACATCATACATTGAGGTCATTTCATCTACATGACCTGTAAATTCATATCCCAGCATCCCCCGCTTGGCTACCTGCATCCCTGTCGCATTAGCCACGATCGCCTGTTCAAAAGAAATTTTTGTTCCATCGGCAAAACTGGTTACCATGTGGGCTTTTTGTCCCCAACGTCTGGCAAAACCTTCTTGGGTTGTGGGATTGCGATAGGGGTCTTGTAATCCTTTAATGTTGCCGCAGAGCAAGGGAGTGAGTCCGATACTTTTTACAAAGCGGTAGAGGTTCATTTGTACCCCTGGTTGGTCGCCATCGCAGGCACTGATAATGACTCCTGCACGGTCGGCATAAACCTTGAGAATCGAACCAATAGTGCCATCTAGTTCCGCATTCATCAAAATCACGTGTTTGCGGTTGGCGATCGCCTCCATGACAATTTCGGCTGCATATTCAATCGTCCCCGTCACTTCGATCAAGGCATCAATCTGTTCTGCTTGGCACAAAAGTTGGGGATCTTCGGTAATGGCATATTTTCCTTGGTTAATTGTCTCTTCTAGTGCAGCAACTGTCTCAACTTCTTCTACTTGTTCGACTCCTGCTTCTGTATAGGCTTTTTTCGCCCCCTCTAAATGGCGATTAGCGATCGCCACTAATTTCATTCCTGGAACTGAGTTGATAATTTGATTGGCAATACCTCGTCCCATAAAACCAGCGCCAGTCATTGCCACTCTGACAGGATTTCCTGCTGCCAAACATTCTTGTAAAGCTCGATCTACAATAATCATGTTAGTTGTTAGTTGTTAGTTGTTAGAGACAAGGCCTGCCTTGTCTGTACAGTTGTTAGTTGTATTTACCTGTGATTAACCACAGGAGTTTTGAATAAAGACCAGCTAGCATCTTTTTCAGAAATCTCACTAATGGGCAAGGGCCATTGAATTCCTAATGCGGGGTCGTCATAACGTATCCCTCTCTCCTGATTTGGCGTATAAAATTCGCTGACTTGATAGATGATTTCCGTATCATCCGTCAAGGTTTGATAACCATGAGCAAACATCTCAGGAACATATAAAGCGAGATGATTTTCTGCTGTAAGTTCAACACCAATATGCTGTAGATAAGTTTCCGAGCCTGGACGCAAATCGACGATCACATCGTAAATTGCCCCTTGCGTACAGCGAATAAATTTAGTTTCCGTTGCGGGGGGTATTTGATAGTGCATCCCTCGCAAAGTTCCTTTACTGTAATTAGAGGATAAATTGCACTGTGCCACTGCTGGTCTTAAGTTATGTGCTTCAAATTCCTTGGCACAAAAGGTGCGACTAAAAAAGCCACGGTGATCTCGCATTGGTTTTAAGGACACAATGAAAGCACCCTTGAGTTTTGTTTCTCTAAATTCCATAATTTGTTTCCAAGTAAAAGATTAAATTTTTGAACGGACAACATTCTGTAGGGGCGAACGGACGTTCGCCCCTACGATCGCAAACTAGCGTCAAATACCGTTTTATTTTCAGCAACTAGCCCATCGAAAGTATATTTAAATGCAGCTAATTCCTGAGCCAACTCTTGCTCTACAATGGCTCTAGCTTTGGGGGTATACTGTGCCTGATAGGATGTTTTACCAGGGGTTTTATTGGTATGAGGTATGGGAATATATTCATTTACTCCTGCCTGACTTAAAATCTGGTTCAAATCGCTTTCTAGACACTCATAACGAATAACGCGATCAACACCATTGATAAATGGATAAGCAATGTTCATCTTGACGGAACTTTTAGTTGAGAAAAGGGGTTGTTTTCTCAGCCAACGTTTGACCCCAAATTGAAGTCGTCGATCAAGACGTTGAGGAATTAAAATTTTCCTGGTTAACCAAGTTTCAAAACCTTCTTCTCTGGCTAGCTGAATTTGCTGTTGAACGTTTTTGACATATCTGGCGCGATATGCTGCCCCCACTCTATTGGCTGGGCAATTGGGATCGTCGCTTTCAATCATTTGTGACCACCAAGAACTGATATATCGTTGGTAAGCACTAGCAAAGCGATCAAAGGGATTCCGCACTGTGCCAAATGTCAAATAGGATTTTAATTCTTGTTGAGAAATAAGATTAAATCCAATTAACTGCTTAAGGGTGTTATGCTTTTCCCCAACTAGCTTGTATTTTCCTGCCAGCATAATATCTTTTCCAGGCAGTTTTTCTCCTCCCAGCTTTTCTATTAATACTTCACTAATCGAAGAACAGCCTGTAGCTGGTACTTGGATAAACAGCAGTTTGTAATCGCGACAAATAATAGCCATCTTTGACCTCTTAATCGAGAATTGATTGGGAATAATTTTGAACTTTTCGATTGTGTCGAGTTATCCTAGACGGACAACAAGCCTAATACGCCGATGAATGCTGTAAATGCAGCACCCGTTTTAAGCTGCCATTTTCTCAAGGGCAATCTTTTGCCTAAGCGTAAATAGCCTAGAAGTAAATAACTCAATAAAGCAGCGATCGCAGCAGCTAAATATCTGCGTTCGGGGGAACTGACCACAAAATGAGCCAAAATGGTCAAAAAGTTGTAGTCAGGTTGAGGAACTACTATAGTTTGCCAAGTATCACCGCCATTGGTCGATCTATATAGTTCAGCCCCAGACGAACCATAAATAGTTTGGTCAACAGAATATGCAGGAGAGAACATAAGTTCTCCAGTTAAATAATCGCCAACCTGAGTAAAAGTTGCGCCTCCATCGGCAGTTTTAAATAAACCTTCCCCTCTGACACTAACTAAAAAGGTGCGATCAGCTTTGCTGCCAGGCTTTGCCTGATCGCTTTGGTAATTGGGGGAGACGGCAATATTTTCAATATAGCTATCTCCACCATAAGCGATGCCCGCCAATTTGCGCCAGCTTGTCCCGCCATCTTGAGTGACAAACAACCCTTTGGCAGTGCCAGCAAAAACCGTGCGATCAGCTTTGCTGCCAGGCTTTGCCTGATCGCTTTGGTAGTTGGGAGAAATTGCTAACTTGACGTAGTCGTCTTGAGCAACTAAACCCTCGATCCGTTGCCAGGTAGCACCAGCATCTACCGATTTATAAACCCCTCCAGTAAAATTACCTATATAGAGGGTTTGATCGCGGGCAAAATTGGGAGAGATTGCCAGAGAAGGAATGAAAGCAGCCTGTTGGCCAATTTCTCCAACCAGGGAAAAGTTCTTGCCCCCGTCAGTAGATTGGAGAATCTTACCTGGTAGCGTTACCAGATAAACAGTGCGATCAGCTTTGCTGCCAGGCTTTGCCTGATCGCTCGCATAATTGGGAGAAACAACCATGTAGCTATCACGCCGTAAAGGTTTAGGTACCCAAAACTTGTGCCAGAACTTACCTTGATTGGTGGTTTTGGCTAAATTACCCCAGGAACTAGCCAGTATAGTGTTATCGGAACTGTAGTCGGGAGAAAAAACTAAGTTTCCTGTTTCAGCGATTAAATTTTGTTTGAGTAGACGATCTGACCCTAAGCCACGATTAATGGGAGTCCAGCTAGCTCCTCGATCGCGACTCAGGTAAACCCCCTGATAGATAGTAGAAATGGCAACTGTAGAATCATCTTGGTAATTTGGTGATATGGCTATATTTCTAATGCTTGTTGCTCCTTTGCCGACGTTGACATCCCGCCAACTACGTCCTCCATTGGTGGATTTAAATACGCCATCAAAACCAGCTAGCAATACGGTTTTATCTTGGCTATAGGTAGCAGAAATACTCAAGTCGCTGAAATGAGGGCTTTTATATAAAGTGGTATCTGCTTGGGCGTGTTTTTTTAGACCTCTGCTTTGTTTGTTCCAGCTTTTGCCACCATCAGTGGAGCGAAAAACACCCTCATGCCAGGTAGAAGCCAAGATCGTTAAATCTGTCTCATAGTTGGGGGAGATTGCCAAAGACATAATTGAGCGATCGCTGATGCCATTATTGACTGGTGAAAAAGAAACACCACCGTCAACTGTCTGCCAGATTCCCGCTGTTTCTGTTCCTACCCAAACAGTTCGATCTGTTTTATAGCGAGGCGAAATTGCCACGGCTTGAATTGCTCCGCTATTTTCGAGGGTAGTTAATGGCTGCCAGTTTTTACCCCGATCCGTTGAAGAGTAAAGATTTCCGCGATCGTCCCCTACAATTATGTTATTCGGGTTAAAAGCGATCGCCTTAATTTTGTTCTCCCCTGGCGTAACGGTTGACCAACTTGTCCCACCATTTTCTGTTTTATAGAGTCCCGATTCAGTTCCCGCAGCGAAAACTACATCAGCCGAATCAGGAGCGATCGCCACTAAGTCAATACTCAAAGTTTCTAGTCCCTGGTTTACCTTGTTCCAAGATGCTCCTTCATCTTGTGACTTATAGATTCCATCTCCCAAGGTTGAGAGAAAGAGAGTTTTCTTAGATTGAGATGAGACAGCCAAGGAAAATAATTTATGTTGATTATCCAAACCCTTTTCAATTCTTTGCCAGCGATCGCCTCCATCTGTTGACTTGAATAAATTACCCCAGATCGGCAGATAACCATCGAGAATAAAATATGCTGTTTGATCTTGAGCGTAATTAGGAGAAAGTTCTACATCAATAACCACATCGTGGGGACTATGTGCCAATGCCGTATCTACATCAAAGATGCAAACAGTTAAAATTGACAGTAAAAACACGCAAATGCTTTTAAACGCATCTAAGGTTTCAAAACCATCCCATTTCATATTTTTTACCTTGTTTAAAGCTTAATTCGGCAATTAGATAGAGAAGAGCATGAAGGTGACAATAAATGCTGTAAATGCACCGCTAGTTTTAATTATTATTTTTTTCAAGGGCAGCTTTTTATCTAACCTCAAGCGTTCCAAAATTAGATAACTAAATAAGGCAACTATTGCCGCAACCAAAAATTTAGTAAGCGGGGAGACAGTGAGGCGGAGATAATAATAGGTTATTAGCTGCTTCAAACTCGTTCCTTGGGGTTTAGGTAAAGGTAAATTTGCCCAGGTATTGCCACCGTCTGTGGATTTAAAGAGATTGGTTTCAGCTACTCCATAGATAGTGCGATCGCTTGAATATGTAGGTGAGAATTTAATGGGCATAGTTGGTGGCCAAAAACCGTACATATTTGCCAAAGAATGGTTTCTATTGAGCAAATCCTCGCCAACCTGAGCAAAGGTTGTTCCCCCATCAACGGATTTAAATAAGCCTTTGCCTCTGAAGCTGACAATGAGAGTGCGATCAGCTTTGCTGCCAGGCTTTGCCTGATCGCTTTGATAATCGGGAGATATAGCCACAGCATTTACATAACTATGATCCGTATCAGCATTGACTGCCAATTTGCGCCAACTTTGTCCTTCATCTCTGGTGACAAAAAGACCTGCTGCCGTACCAGCAAAAACAGTTTTATCTACTTTATAGTTTGGTGAAATAGTTAACTTGCTCTCTTCTGGCATCGCCGGTATACCATTGCCCGCAGGTTGCCAGGTTTTACCTCCGTCCACTGTCTTATACACACCATCCTTAACCCCTGCATATAAAGTTTTGTCTGTAGCAAAATCGGGAGAAATAGCTAAATATACTATTGATTGACCGTTGATACTTCCTACCACAGAGAAGCTAAGACCTCCATCAGTGGACTTGAGCATAAAGTCCTGTCCTGTACCCTGCATCGAACCTAAATAAATAGTTCCGTCAGAAGCAAAGTTAGGTGAAACAGCAATGGAATATTTAGTCGGTCTATTTAAGGGACTTGATTTATTATTAGTTAGGGGAATTTTCTGCCAATCTTGACCTGTGTTTGTAGACCTTAAAAAATAAGTCCATGAGGGTGAAAATATAGTTTTGTCTTGTCGATAGTTAGGAGAAAATTTGATACCGAATAATCTCGCTATATGACCATGTTGGAGAATTTTTTTGGCAGTGCGCTTGAGCCAATTGTCTTTGGCTAAACCTTGGTTGATTGTCTTCCAAGTATCTCCTTGATCGTGGCTGATGTAAGCTCCCCCTAAGTAGGTAGTGATGGCAACGGTAGAATCATTTTGATAATCTGGTGACACATCCAAACCGACGATAATATTTGCTGATAAAGTATTTAATTCTTGCCAAACACGTCCACCATCAGTAGATTTGAATAACCCATCAAAACCAGCCACAAAAACGGTTCGATCTTGACTAAAGCCTTGGGAAATACTCAAGTCGCTAAAATGAGGTCGATTAAAATTAGGTAGATCCGCTTGACCATCTTTAGTCAGACCCTTACTGTATTTTTCCCAGCTTTTGCCACCATCGGTAGAGCGAAAAACTCCCTCATCCCATGTAGAAGCTAAGATAGTTCCATCTCTTTGATAGTTAGGCGAGATTGCCAAAGACATAATCGAGCGATCGCTGATACCATTATTTACTTGGACAAAAGAACCTCCGCCGTCAACTGTTTGCCAGATTCCTTCTTTTTCTGTACCAACCCAAAGAGTGCGATCCAAAGCAAAATCAGGAGAAATTGCCACAGCTTTAATTGCACCACTCTTATCGAGGGTATCCAGCCACTGCCAACTTTCACCGCGATCGCGAGAAGAGAAAAGATTTCCTTTGTTGTCGCCGACTACAACCATGTCTGGTTGAGCAGGGTCAAAGGCGATCGCCGTAATCTTATTATTCTCTGGCATAACTAGCGTCCAATTTGCCCCACCATTTTCTGTTTTATATAGTCCTTTTTCCGTCCCCGCAGCGAACACTAGATCGGTCGAATCAGGAGCGATCGCCAATAGGTCAATACTCAAGGTTTCCAGTCCTTGGTTGACTTTACTCCAAGAATCTCCGCCATTTTCTGTTTTGTAAATTCCATCACCCAAACTAGCTAAAAAGAGGACTTTTTGAGATTGAGCAGCAATATCTAAAGCAGAAAATTCATATTGATGATCCAAACCGTTTACTATCGTTTGCCAACTATCTCCCCCATCTTGAGACTTGAAGATGTTTCCTCGCACATTAATAAATAGGGTTCGATCTTGCTGATAATTGGGAGATACTTCCACGGCAAAAATATCATCATGGGGATAATGGGCAAAGGCAGCTTGTACATTAAGAGTGAAGCACGCCAAAGTTAAAAGCAAACCTAAAATGGTAACTTTTAAATAATTTAATTTTGGCAAAACCATATAATTAACCAATTTTTACTGTACGGGCAAGGCAGTGCCTTGCCCCTTCTTAATCATCGTCCCAGCACTAACACCCAATCTCCTGCTTCTGGGGTAGTAAAATTTACTTGAGTTGCTTTTTGTACCGTACTTTTATTACTCAATGCCTTTGTTCTCGGGTTAAACCACAAAACCGATACCGACTCAGCACTCAACGAAGAAAGATCTAGTGCAAAATCACTTGTCCCTGCGGTGTACACCAACCCATAGCTGCCGTCATTAGCCATAGTTGCTTGAATGTGTCGCTCGTAATCGGCACTTTGCCCGCTAATAATCATTGATTGTGCTGGTCTTAACTTGAGAAAATCTTTGTCCAGGGCGTGCAGAAATTGACTGAGGTAGCCAATTTGTGTTGAACCCTCTAATTGCAGTGCCTCGTCAAAATTAGACATTGCATCCCAGACTCCCGACGCGCCATAGGAATGTCCAAAACCGCCCGCAAAAATGCTGAAATAGGCACGCCGACGAACATTATATGGTGTCGCAGGTGTTCCCCCTCCTAGATTAGTATTTTCATACCAGGCTTCGGAATCAAAAGTTGGTTTGGTCGGAGATTGTTTATAGTCGTAGGCGATCGCCTCCCAAACTGTCCAGTTGCGCTCGTCCTTACGGGGAAGATCTTTAGGGCAACACCATTGACTGGTTTGCCAGTTATTAAAATCTACCAAAGTATTCATCTGAGAAAAAGAAGTACCACGCTGGAAGTCGGCATGAATGGTTAAAAGTTTATTGCCTGTATCACCATCTCTGATTCCCTGCACCAGTGACTTGACCCGATTAAAATCTAGCTCGGTTTTACGCCGATGACCGCCAGACTCACCAGCACTCAACCAGATAATATTATCATTATCTTTATAGCGATCGCCGATGAACCTGCCAAATTTATAGAGTGCATCCGCATCAAAGTCTTGAACAATCTGCCACCATCCTGTGGCGATCGCAACATACATACCTCGCTGGTTAGCTTCTGCTACTAAATGGTCTATTTCCCGAAAATGACTCTCAATCGGCTCTAAATTCTCATTAAATCCAATCGGCTCATTCACCTTCTCATTTCCCATGCCCACCCTAATCATCACCACGTTAAAGCCTTTACTCTGGCGATCGTCTAGTAGCTTAATCCGTTGTTGACGAGTTAGCTTAGAAAACAGCCAAAAAGTATCTCCAATCCAGACAAAGGGACTGCCATCGGCACGTACTAAAAACCGCCCAGAGCTATCTAGCTTAAGTTTGGTTGGCACGGGATATGCTGGCAGTTTAAGCTCCAGTCCTGGATAGGTTTCAGAATCAGAGGTAGCTGCTATTGGTTGTGACAAGGGGGGCTTTTTAAATGCGATCGTCTGAATTTGATTGAAATCTACATTCCCAACTTTAGCTACAAACAAGAGCAAGATTAAGGTGATGGCAAATAGTGACAGATAAAAAAAACGTCTCATGACAAACCTTTAATAAACCGCAGACTTTTGTAGGGGCGATTCCGGAATCGCCCCTACTTTTAGGGCGATCGCAATCTATCAAGCTGTTGTTCACGATTTCGCTGCGAGATTACTTTCGCCGGTACGCCAACTGCAACAGAATAGGGTGGAATATCCTTACTTACTACCGCTCCTGCACCGATGACGCTACCTTGACCGATGGTGACTCCATCGAGAACTTTTACCCCAGTCCCCAACCAACAGTCATCCCCAATGGCAATTCCCTTGCAGGTAATTCCTTGTTCGACAATCTTAAGTGTGGGGTCAGCAAAGTTATGATTATTGGCGTAAATTCCTGAATGGGAAGCAATGAGACAGCTTTTACCTATTTTTATCGAACCAGGGCCAGCTAGACAAGTGTATGGACCAATATAAGTAGATTCGCCGATCTCAATATATCCGCGATCAAGAGATCTCAGATCGACACCGCGATCGAGAATTACTTGCTTTCTCAGGTAAATTTGACTGTTGTTGCCAAAAGTATTAATTTGTACTCCAAATCCTAGGTTGACTCGATCCTCCAAATAGACTCTATTGTTTCCTATCTCAGTTTTACTTGTCCCAGCACTACTAAGATAAGTTCCACGATTGATAATGACGCGATCGCCAATTTCGATATAGTTCGGCTGAACAAATTCTACTCCTGATTGAATACGTACCGAACTACCCATTTTGGCAAAAAGAGAACGATAAACCCAATTTCTCAGAACAATACCAGGTGCTTTGGGAATCCATTCTACTAAGGCAGTTAAGAGAGATTCTCGACGATAAGACCAAAATGAACTAGACTGTGTTGCTCGTTCTTTGATAACTGAATTTAACATTCTTTTACTTTGACAACGTTAGTTGCGTTAAATGTATCTGTAGCTTCACTATCAAGCAGTTCGTCCAGCAGATCCAGGATTTTATTGTCTGACTCTGACTCAAATTTTCGGGCAAAATGGGAGTTGCTGCTGACGATTTTGAGATAGTCCTGTACGGTTAAACTTTGAGCATAGCCAAAAAGCTGTGATGGAAAATCTAAATAACGCAGACAGTCATTACAAAGATTAAACTGATTGCTATTGACTAGCACAGTGGGAATGAGAGATTCTTCAGGAGCTAAGGTTCTTTGATAAAATTTCAATAGCTTAGGATATTCTTCTAGATAATTTCTCAAGAAGTCTATACACTTCCTAGATAAAGTGTTCCAGTACCAACCTCCGTAACACCTGAAATTGTCATCAAAGGGGACTGATTTTGCTTCTGTACCGATTAGGGCAAAACGCCACTGGATCTTCAAAAAAGGAATAAAAGGCTCAATTCTAGATATTTTTCTGAGCCACCACTTAGTCCATAGTGGCAGGGATATATACTGGGCAAAAAAGCGTTTTCGACCTGCTTCTTTTCCCCAAGGAGATTCTTCTCCCAGAATATCCCAGTAATTAATAAAGCCGTCGTATTCGGTATGAGCCAGAAAAGCTTCAATCTGAGGAATTGGCTGAATCGGATAGTCTTGACCCGACAGACAAATCAACCAGTCAAAGTCGTAGTTATGCTTATGCAACCAATTAATAGCATCGAGATAAATTTCTAAGACAGAGTTGTCACCACGTCTTGCCGATTTCTTTCTGGTAATTAGTTCAATCCCTGAAAATTGTTGGAGATTGGTTAAGTCTAGCTCGCAATAGCTAAAGTCATGACTGAGTAGCACTAAAGAATCAGCACTGGACTTTTTAATTACTTTAACTAACCGACAAATTTGTTCTGAGTTTTTGTGACTTTGAATAAAATAGACAACCTTCATGGCAAAATATTCGACTCTAAGCTTAATTATCTTGAGGAGAGACTTCTTCAAAAGAAGAATTTCCATCTCCTACCCTCAGTTCATCGGTGTAGAGTAGTCGTTCACCATGACCAGGATCGCCCACGTATACACCAATTTTCCACGCACCCATAGCACTCACTCCAGGACGAAGCAGTGCCACCTTTTCATTGACATAAAGTTTGCCATTCTTCCAAATTTTGACAAATCCTTGACTAGAATCTGAGGAAGGTCGAACGTTGACCACAAAGTCCTCCCATTCATTAAGTTGGGCGGGAATACTAAAATTCTTACAGCCAAAAATATATCTTCCTTGACTATCTTGTCCTTGATAAAAAGCAACAGTATAATCAAATGTGCTGCCGTCAGGAGAAATAGTCATGTAGCTACCAGGAACTCCTCTTGTTTTTAAAGTGCCACCTCGGCTCGATTTCCTGTTACATTCAAAGAGCGTTATTCCCTCACGCTGATCGCGAAAAGATGCCTGGTACAGCATTTGTTGAATGATCGAACGGTCTGGTTTGCCAGGAACTGACTTGAGAAAGCCCGTGGGAATAAAATAGCTCCAGCCAATCCAGTATTCTTGGTTTTCTTTAAGGATGCCATCAGGAACTCCAATCTCGCTGCGCTCATCACAATTCTGGATATGATGCTGCATTGCCAATTTGCCACCGCGAACGGGAGAAGTGACAAACTTAAACAGACTATTATCTAGATAATCTGAGCTTGAGCTACATTGATGGCTTTGGAATTGTCGGTAAGTATGATCGAAAATTCCGTCATCAAAAGTATTTGTCCAAATGATGTTGCCTAATGAACGTCGAGGTAATAAAACGATGATTGAGGACAGCAAAAGCAATTTAAGGATATTCATGATGGCATCAAGATTTAGCTTCAGGCGATCGCTGGTTCTTTTTCCGCTTCTGGTATGCTGATAGCTGGAGATTGCCCCTTCCAGAAGAAGTTGCGATCGATTTGCCCAGTTTTAATCAAATATTCCAGTTGCTTAAGACGGGTAAATCCTCGAAAGCGGAAAGTCTCCGCCGACATATCAATTCGATTAAACAAATCGTAAAACTGTTGCGCTCCCCTTTGAGCATTCCAATCACACTTAAATCCAGGCAAAGTCTCGTTAATCTTGGCAAAAGAAACACGATAGCTGCGATTATCACCATCGCTTTGTCCAAAACTTAGCTCGCAGCCTTTAAATACTCCTGCAATTGTCTGGGCAATTTCTTTTACCTGATAGTTATGAGCCGTATCACCGACAT
>JBHJNX010000017.1:0-10042 GCA_050330335.1 Pleurocapsa sp.
GATGAACAACACCTAGAGTCAAAATATTAAATACTTTCCGACCAAACTGCCACTCAGTACGATCAAGACTCAAAACCCATGGCTCAGGTATTTCCATCATTTCAATCACTAGCTTCGCCCATCTTTACAAACTCTCTGGCAGTCAGGTTCTCAACTTTTGGTTTTAAACCTTTTGCCACAGCTAAATCTTCTTCTGTATAGTAGCGATGATTACTAGGAGTTCTTTTAGCTGGTAGTTTTTTTGTCCTATCCCAACGTCTGAGAGTTTCAACTGATACTCCAATCTGCTCGGCAAATTCGTGAGGATGCATAGTTATACATAATTTAGAGTTTTGTATAATTATGTATAAGTTATTGACTACTATTAGTCAACAGTACATTGATTAGCTAGGACGCATTATTGTTTTAATTGATGTTAATGGGGTAATTGAATGTAGAAAATATAAAGAATCTTCTGAGGTTTCTTTTGTTTTGATACCATTAGTATGGTTGTTTAATGAGCGGGCGCAAGCGTCAATTTATTTCGTCTTAGCTGCCCAATAATCTTCTCCCCTAGTCTTTATTTTTAACCCTTGTATTTTGTATTCAATAAAACCATCAGTCAGCAATTAAGGAGTAGAAGTATGTCAGATTTAAATCGTGGAATAATGAAGTTTGATGGAGCAGATAAACCTGTAGTTGTTGTTGTATCTGCCATTTTAATTTTTTTGGGTATTTTTATACTAATTGCTTGGGCTTTAAGTTCGGCTTATGTGGTCTAAATTTAATCTTGACGTTTGAAATGTAGCTAAAGTTACCTTTTATCTTCAAAGATAAAGTTAAACCTGGATTTAGTAATCAGTGAGTAGTTTATCAAAAATCTTTTTGCCTCGTTCCTCAATCCTTGTTACAGAAAAAAATGCCTTTTGACCTATACGATCCCGAAGAATTTTATGACGAGCTATTTATAACTAAAGGACAACCGCGATCGCATTGTATCTCTTCTATTGAACATATGAACCGTTTGGGGATAGAGCAATTAAAACAACATCGTCTGACGGCAGAGATTGCTTTATTTAAACTGGGAGTGACTTTTAATGTTTACAGTGACAATCGCGGTGTTGAAAAAATCTTTCCTTTTGATATTATTCCCCGCATTATTGCCCATTCGGAATGGGAACATTTAGAAACAGGTCTTAAACAGAGAATTCAGGCTCTCAATTTATTTTTAGATGATATTTACAGTCAGCAGAAAATCATTAAAGATGGCAAAATTCCTGCCGAAATAATTTATACTGCTGCGGGATTTCTCAAACCCTGTCTGGGAATTAAACCCCCCACGGGAACTTGGTGTCATATCACAGGAACGGATTTAATCAGAAATAAAGATGGTAAGTGGTATATCTTAGAAGATAACTTGCGATCGCCGTCGGGAATTTCTTACGTACTAGAAAATCGGCGGGTAATGAAAAGTACCTTTCCCGAAATCTTTCAAACTATGGCTGTTGCGCCAGTGGATGATTATCCCAATCAATTATTGGAAACTCTCTTAAATTTAGCTCCCTCTCAATTACCCAACCCTAATGTAGTAGTGTTAACTCCCGGAATTTATAACTCTGCCTATTACGAACATTCTTTTTTAGCGCAACAAATGGGAGTTGAGTTAGTTGAAGGTAGAGATTTGGTAGTAGCCGATGGCTATCTGCAAATGCGAACTACTAGAGGGTTGCGTCGGGTAGATGTAGTTTATCGCCGCATTGATGATAATTTTCTCGATCCCCTGGCATTTAATCCCGAATCCTTACTCGGCGTACCAGGATTGATAGAGGTATACAAACAGGGTAGAGTTGCCCTAGCCAATGCTCCGGGAACGGGAGTAGCAGATGATAAAGTAGTATATGCTTACGTTCCTGAGATGATTCGTTATTATTTAGGAGAAGAACCCATCTTAGCCAATGTTCCAACCTATTTATGTTGGCGCGAGGAAGATCGCAAATATGTTTTAGAGAATTTAGCAACTCTCGTAGTCAAAAGTGCCAATGAAGCTGGAGGTTACGGAATGCTAATCGGTACTAACTCCACAGCAGAAGAAAGAGAAGAATTCGCTCAAAAAATTATCGCCCAACCCCGCAACTATATCGCCCAACCGACTCTCAGTCTATCGCGAGTGCCTACTTTAATGGATGACAAAATTGAAGGTAGGCACGTAGACTTGCGTCCTTACATCTTACATCGCGGTGACGAAATATACGTTCATCCAGGGGGATTGACCAGAGTTGCTTTGAAAAAAGGCTCTCTAGTAGTTAATTCTTCTCAAGGAGGGGGTAGTAAAGATACCTGGGTGTTGAATCAGGGATAACAAAGTCATTTAACATTTATCATTTATCATTGAAGTCTGAATCTCATTTTTTTTCGCTCCAGTCAGTATGCAAGCATTTTTGACATCTCCCGATCCATCTCTATCAGAATTAACTCTAGATCGACCCCTAAAGCTGGGAATTATGGCTTCTGGAAGTGGTAGTAATTTTGAAGCCGTAGCTAAAGCGATCGCTGATGGTCAACTGAATGCAGAGATTAAAGTTTTAATTTACAATAACCCCAATGCTAAAGTGCGATCGCGCGGGGAAAAATATAACATTTCTACTGTTTTAATCGATCATCGCCAATACTCCCAAAGAGAAGATTTAGACCGCATTATTGTCAATACCCTTCAAGAATATGGTGTAGAGTGGGTAGTCATGGCAGGTTGGATGCGAGTAGTAACTCAAGTATTACTAGATGCATATAGAGATCGGGTGATTAATATTCATCCCAGTTTGTTACCGAGTTTTAAAGGTATACGGGCGATTGAGCAAGCTCTACAAACAGGGGTGACAATTACGGGCTGCACCGTACATCTAGTCAACCTAGAAGTAGATAGTGGTAAAATTATCATGCAGGCTGCCGTGCCAATCTTATCAGACGATACCCCCGAAACCCTCCACGCCAGAATCCAAATCCAAGAACACCATATCTTACCCAAAGCGATCGCTCTGGCTGCGGCCAACAGCGATCTGTGAACAGTACTTACGTTCACCAATTAACTTCCCAATTGACGCGATCGCTCGGTTGCAGTTCTGACGGCTTCAATTAATGCCGAACGAAATCCGGCACTTTCTAGGGTAGCAACTCCTGCTATAGTAGTTCCACCGGGACTGGTAACTCGATCTTTTAATTCTCCTGGGTGCATCTTGGATTCTTGTAGTAATTTGGCAGTACCGAAAACTGTCTGGAGGGCTAATTTCATGGCGATCGCTCTAGGTAATCCGGAAGCTACTCCACCATCTGCTAAAGCCTCTACCGCCATAGCTACAAAAGCAGGTCCCGAACCAGATAAACCAGTTACCCCATCCATAGATGATTCTGGAACTTCTACTACTTCTCCAATGGCTTGAAAAATTTCTACTGCCTGTTGAGTCTGTTGAGGTGTAACTTTTTTTCCCGATGCGATCGCAGTAATTCCTGCCCCTACTGTAGCGGGAGTATTGGGCATGACTCGAATAACCGAATGTTGGGGAAAGGCTGTTTCTAGCTTACTTAACGGTACGCCAGCCAAAATTGAAATTAGAGTATTTTGCGGGTTGGGAACGATCTTGGCGATCGCGATCGCTAAAACTTGCGGTTTAATTGCTAATAGCAAGATCTCAGAAGCGGAAGCTGCGGCTTGATTGTTGTTAGTGACTTTAACTCCATACTGTTGCTGCCAAAAATCCCTTCTTGCAGATTGAGGTTCGCTAACCAATACTGTTTCAGCTGCCATTACCCCTGTGGCTAAAAGGCGGGATACAATAGCTTCTGCCATTACCCCGCCGCCAATAATACCCAGACGAATACTATCTGCTGTCATTAGTTTTTAGTTTTTAGTTCTTAGTTCTTAGTTATTTTATTAGTTATTTGTAACCATTCACTACTAACTATTAACTACTAAGTAACTTGACTACTGTGCCATTGCGGTAGGTTCGCCCCAAATATCTGGGCTTGGTGCGGGGCGACGAATGTGAGTTTCTGGGTTTTGTACCTCATGAATGATGCCAGATAGACTGCTGACTTTAACACAGCTAGGAGTAAACAAGAAAATACTTTCTCCTACTCGTTCTTGATGTCCGTCCATAGCATAAGTTCCCCCGGCCACGAAGTCTACGGCTCTTTGTGCTTCTTCGGGGTTCATAATATTGAGATTGAGTACCACTGATTTGCGTTCCCGCAGAGCTTGAATTACCTGGGGCATTTCTTCAAAAGAGTGGGGTTCGATCACGATTACTTCTGAATTGCCGTTAGCTAATCCAGGCATACCAATTACATTATTCATTTTGGCTGGTTGTTTAACGGGTGTTGTTTTGCGATTGCTAGCTGGTTTAATCGGAGTTACCTGTGGTTGTGGTTCTACAAGAGAATTACCATAAATGGGATTTTCGACGATCCCTTCTGCCGGGTACTCCTCATATTCTTCATCTTCGTACCTATTATCTATACCAAAAAAATCTTTTAGAGTATCTAACATATTGCTTACAATCCTGTGTTATTTACGACTTAAATGGTGGCTGATGAAATGTCTCTTTAATTAAAGTTACTTAATACTGACATAATTTACTCTAAAAGTAGCGATAGAGATAGTCGCTGTGGTAGTTGAGCATAAATTTTCAGATTCAAGCAACCTTTTTTCTCAAAAATACTTGAGAATTGGCTGTGTTAAAGAGTTTTAATTTTTGGCAATTTAATTTTACTTCAGAAAACTGCTTTTGTAAGGTTCGGTTACATCTATTTATTGATTTAAATTTATTTAAGTTAGTTTTAATTTATATTTATTTACACATTAGTCTGACGTTCCCCAAAAATGGTTCTACCCAAACGAATCATGGTTGCCCCTGCCGCGATCGCCAATAAATAATCTTCCGACATCCCCATAGATAGCTGCTGCATCGATATATTAGTCCAATTTTGTGCGGCAATTTCAGTTGCTAACTGCCTTGTGTTGGCAAAAGCGATCGCTGTTTCTCGTTCATTTAAGCCCAAAGGCAAAATTATCATCAAACCTTGAATATGTAAATTTTGCAACTGATCTAATTCGGGTAAATCTGTTCGTAATTCCGGTACATCCCAGCCATATTTATTGGGATCGGGCAAAATTTTCACCTGCAAACATACTTTAGGATGACAAGATAATTCTGCTGCGAGTTTATCTAAATACCTTGCCAAAACCAAACTATCTACTGAGTGAATCCACGGAAAATTTTCGACTATTTTTTTGGCTTTATTTTTTTGAATATGACCGATAAAATGCCAACAAATATCTGGTAAATCTTGTAATTGCTGTTGTTTGAACAGGGCTTCCTGAAGACGATTTTCACCAAAATCTCTAACTCCCGCCTGATATGCTTCTCTGATTTTGGTAACCGGTACTTGCTTGCTTACGGCAACTAAGCGCACACTATCAGGAATTTGTCGAGTAATCTGGTGGATTTTTTGGGCGATTGAGCCTGTCATTTCATTTAGCATTTAACATTGATCATTTGCCAATAAAATTGTGAAATTAAAATTTAAATCTGGTTTACAAAAAAGTACGTTTATATATCGCTTGAAGTTGTTGATATTTTTCTGAGGGTTCCAGATTGCGCATTCGACGCAGACGAGCTTCAACTAACAGCCGCGCATCAGAACGACTCATAGGTTCAAAAACCAGGCGAGATTCGTTAAACGTCACGACAAAAAACAGGCGTTGAGCGTATAGAGTGGTAAAAAGTTCCCGATTGTCTTGAATGAGGCAAATACGATATAGAAGTCCAAATGTAGGATGGTTTAAATAGGTTTCTTGACTCTGATTATCCACTTAAATTATTAACTATTTTTTTCGTATCATCATCAATCATTCTCAAAATTATAGCCGTGAATACCCGAAATAAATTGAGTCTTCGTCGATTGTAGACAGAAGTTAATGAAAGATCGGCTCTGACAAAATTATCTATCGGTGTTTATTCGGCAAATTGTATTAATTAATACAAAATATCAGGGTAAAAATGATTTGATGGAAGATTCCTACTAGACAATCTTACCGACAAGTAAGCTAGATGTAAACTATATATAGAGTAAATAAAGCTTTATTTCATAACTTAAACACTATATGTGTGTATATATGAGGCCAGTTGAGTTATAGTATAAATTCAATCTGTTAACTTGATTTGAGTCTCAAAATATATGCAGCCAGCATTGTCAGCAACAGCCAATCAACTAACTTCCTTAAATAGCTCGGACATTTCCTGTCAAACTACAACATCTAAAACTACTAATAAAATTCAGGTGATTCGACGAGATGGCTCGATAACTTGTTTGGATATTACCAAAATTCGTTCTGTGGTTGAATGGGCTTGTGCGGATCAAGAAGTAAATCCCATAACTCTCGAAGCGGGATTGACTACAAGGCTGCGTAATGGTGTAACTACCAGAGAAATTCAAGATAACTTAATTGACTGTGCCTTGGGAATGTGTAGCCCTTCAGAAACTGATTGGCGTTATGTTGCCGGTAGATTGCACATTTGGAATTTGTGGAAGGATACTATTGTCAGTCGCGGTTATGGGTATTTCAGAAAGAAAGATAATTCCACATCAAACAGTCAGGATTTTGATGCCGAACTGATCAATAAAGAGCAAGATACTCTACGGTTATCTTCTTCTTATCCCGATGTAGTGCAAATGCAAGTTGATCGCGGTAGATACGATCGCGCTATTTTAAATTACTCTGCTCAAGAATTGGCGATCGCGGGAGAATGGATTAACCCTCAATGGGATAAGGATTACGATTATGCCGGGGCAATATTGTTAACCAAACGCTATTTACTCACAGATGAATTGCCTCAAGAAGCTTTTCTTACCTGTGCTTTATTGCTGGCTTCTCAAGAAAAACCAGAACAGCGATTATCTGTAGCTAAACAATTTTATGAAGCGATCGCTCTGCGGAAAATATCTTTAGCCACACCAATCCTAGCTAACTTAAGAGTTCCCAATGGTTCTTTGAGTAGCTGTTTTATTATCGGCATGGATGACAATTTAGAAAGTATTTTTGCTGAAATTACCAACGCCGCGAGAATTTCTAAAAACGGTGGTGGTGTAGGGGTTAATGTCAGCCGCATTCGGGCTACTGGTAGCTGGGTAATGGGCAAAGACAATGCCTCTGGTGGGATTATTCCCTGGATCAAACTCCTCAATGATACAGCGATCGCAGTTAACCAAGGGGGGCGTAGGGCAGGTGCAGTTACCGTTGGTGTGGATATCTGGCATTTAGATGTTCCCGAATTTTTGGAAATGCAAGCGGAAAATGGCGATCGCCGTCGCAAAGCATATGATGTATTTCCCCAGTTAGTTATCCTGGATGAATTCATGCGTCGGGTAGTTAACAAACAAGAATGGGTGTTAGTAGATCCTTATGAAGTGAAAATGAATTTAGGAATCGAACTAGCTGAACTATGGGGAGAAAAGTTTGAAATTGCCTACAGGATAATTGAAAGTGAATTAGGGAAGAAAATAACTCTCTATAAAAAAGTCGATGCCCGTGAATTATTCAAACATATCATGCGATCGCAAGTAGAGACGGGAATGCCCTATTTAGCATTTAAAGATACCATCAATCGGGCAAACCCCAATCAGCATGAAGGTTATATTCCTGGGGTTAATTTATGTGTTGCACCAGAAACTTTAGTTTTGACAGATCGTGGACATTTACCGATTATAGAATTGGCAGGTAAAACAGCTAATGTTTGGAATGGTAGCGAATGGTCTGAGGTATTAATACGCCAAACAGGAACTAATCAAAAATTACTGAAAATTAACTTTTCTAATGGTGAAAGTTTAGAATGCACCTACTATCATCATTTTTGGTTGCAAGATAGCTATCGGAGTCAACCTAAAAAAGTAGAAGCACGAGATTTAAAACCAGGAGACAAGTTAATTAAATATGAATTACCACTGATAGAATCAGCAAACGATCTTGAATTTCCTTATGCTTATACTTCTGGCTTTTTTAGCGGAGATGGTAGTTACAGCGGTAAAAATAACTATCCCGAAGTAGATTTATATGGGGAAAAACGATTACTATTCCAGCATTTTGAATTAAGAAATAAATTATGGGGTAATGGCGATATTTTAGCTGAAAAATCCGAAGTTGCTGTTTATGAAGACATTAAACAACAAAGGATTGTTTGCAAGCTACCTCTAGATATCAAACCCAAATTTACTGTTCCCCTCAATGGCTATACTGTAGCTTCTCGTTTGGAGTGGTTGGCAGGATTATTAGATGCTGACGGTTCGGTTTTTCGTAATGGAGATAATGAATCTTTAAGCATTACTTCAATTAATAAAGAGTTTCTCCTCAAAACTCGTTTGATGCTACAGACTTTGGGAGTTGACTCAAAAGTTGGTTTAATGTCTCCTCAAGGATACAGAAAATTGCCCGACGGTAAGGGTAATATGAGAGATTATTACTGTCAGAATACATATCGTCTGATGATTAACTCTAACGGTTTGTATCGATTATCGGAGTTAGGGCTAAAAACTAACCGTTTGCAGTGGAAAATCCGTTTACCTCAACGCCAAGCTAGTCAATTTATTAAAGTAGAAAGTATTGAAATTACCTCTAGGGTAGATGATACTTATTGTTTTACCGAACCTAAAAGACATTTAGGAATGTTTAATGGTATTTTGACGGGGCAGTGTTGCGAGAGTTTTTCTAATGTTAAACCGGGAAAACTAGCACATTGTTGCAACTTGGTTTCTTTGAATTTAGCTAATCTTGAAACGTCAGAAATCGCCAATGTCTCTGAGTTGGCAGTGAGGATTTTAGATAATACTATCGATATAACTCAACCGCCTTTTGCTGATAGTAAAGCCCATAACGACAAATATCGCACTATTGGAGTCGGCTGTATGGGGTTGGCTGACTGGTTAGCAAAACGTCACCTGACTTATGAAAACTTAACTGAGATTAGTAATTTATTTGAAGAAGTTGCCTATTGGTGTACCCAAGCTTCAATGGAGTTAGCTAAAGATCGGGGTGCATATGCCGTATTTGCAGGTAGTGAATGGAGTCAGGGTAAACTTGTAGGAGCAAAGCCCGTAGAATGGTTTTTAGAAAATGCCAGTCAACCAGAACGTTGGGTAACTCTGGCACAAGATATTCAACAATACGGTATTCGTAATTCTCATATTACTGCGATCGCCCCCAATACTTCTTCTTCGTTAGTACAGGGCTGTACTGCCAGTATTTTGCCAGTTTACAGTAAATTTTTCTATGATAAGTGGGCAAAAGGCACAGTACCCATCGCCCCACCATTTATTGACGAGTGTTTCTGGTACTATCATGAAAATAAGAGTTTAGATCAGAAAAAAGTAGTTCGCGCCGTTGCCACCATGCAACAGTGGATCGATACAGGAATTTCCATGGAATTACTCTTTAATCTCAATCAGGGAGTATATTTCCCCGATCAACCTGAAAGATTCTTAAAAGCTAAAGATATTTTTGAAACTCTAGTTATGGCATGGCAAGAAGGCTGTAAGGCTGTTTATTACATTCGTACCGTACAAAAAGACGATTTTAAAGAATCTGATCGCGATTGTGCCTCTTGCGCCAATTAACATTGAACGATTATTGATGTATTCATCTATTTTAAAAGTAGTTGGTACAACAATAATCAAGATGAATTCAAATCTACAGATGTTTGATCGTAATTTTAATTGGTCAGAAATTATCGCCTTGTCTAAAATTCTCTAAAATAATAGCGATCGCTCTTCTAAAAATCTCAATCAATGCGATCGCCTTGTCTAAAATTCTTCATTAAGCGATCGCCCTATTCCAATTTCTCCCCAATGCGTAACGAAGTCATGCCGAAGGCTTATCGCTTTTTCATGAAAAATATGTGGAATAGGTAAGAAAAAATTTCAAAATTAAGCTACGATCGAGATCCACTCAACTTAAACCAAACCAATGCCTATTCTTAGTATTCAGCAGATTGAAACTTCTTCTGATGTTCGTAGTGGA